>DWXL01000033.1 GCA_019119235.1 Candidatus Blautia excrementigallinarum
TCGAAAAGATAATTTGTATAGGATCCTTCTTTCGGGTGCTCCTTACGGTCCAGGATCACGTCATATACATCCTGGAATACCCGCAGAGGATTGGTGTCGTCGTACTCTTTTTTCATCAGTGTCTGGAAAAAGCACGTCCTGTTTCCCGTATGGCAGGCCGCGCCGATCTGATCCACTTTCGCAAGCAGAGTATCGTTGTCACAGTCAAGGGTCAAAGATTTTACATACTGGAAATGCCCTGAAGTCAGGCCTTTTACCCAGAGTTCCTGACGGCTGCGGCTCCAGTAAGTCATTTTTCCCGTACGCAGCGTGGCGCGGAAAGCCTCCTCGTTCATATAGGCTACCATCAGGACCTCGTCTGTTTTATAATCCTGCACAACCACAGGGATCAGTCCGTCGCCGTTCAGTTTAAACTCTTCCCATGGAACAGCGCTTTCAAAAACATTTACGGGAATTCCAGCTTCCCTGCACTCCTGCTTGAATTCCAGAAGATTTCTGTTAAGGGAACTTACAAAAGCGCCGCTTAAACCGGCTACGCCGGGATGTTTCAGCAATCCGGAAATTTTATCTATACTATTCTCGTCAGTATGAAGGATCACCTGCATGGAGGAAGCAGACGCCACGGTATCCTGAACAGTATCCAGCGCCAGGATTCCGCCTGCATAGTTCATGATCAGACTCTGATGTCTGGTAAACTCCTCCGGAGAGGAAATACTTACAAACATTTTATCTTTGCCGAATCTTTTTGACATTTCTTCCAGAAGATCCACATTGCTCTTTTTGGAAAAATTAAGCGCAACTCTGGCGCAGCCTGCGTAGATCAGTTTTTTTACATCCTCCATGCGGTTGATATTGCCGGCTGCCATCACCGGGATCTCAGAGGCCGCGCAGATCTCTTTTATCCTGGATATCGCCTGCTCATGTTCCGCGTCGCCGGAGGAAAAGTCGAACACAAGAAGCTCATCCGCTCCGTTGTCGCTGTAAAAACGCGCAAGCTCCGCCACATCGCCGTTCCCGAACAGATTCCTCTGTCCGAATCCTGTCACTGCCCTGCCGGACTGCAGATACAGACAGGGGACTAATAATTTATCCGCCATAACCTAACTCCTTGTCAGAGACTGCCCTTGGTGGAGAGCACGTCTGTAATTCTTTCATCAACAGAAAGCGCCTGGTCGAGGGCCTTCGCAAAGCTTTTGAACATGGCTTCCGCCATATGATGGCTGTTGCCTGCGGTAAGGACCTTCATGTGCAGATTCATTCCCGCAGAATAGGAAACCGCGTAGAAAAATTCTCTTATCATCTCCGAAGACATATCCCCGATCTTTTCGGTGGGAAATTCCGCGTCCCAGGAAAGATACGGACGGCCGCAGAGATCCACCGCGCAGAGCACCAGTACCTCATCCATGGGAAGGATACAGCTCCCGTAACGGCGGATGCCTTTCTTGTCTCCTGCCGCCATGCGGATGGCGTTTCCCAGCACGATACCGGTATCTTCCACCGTATGATGGTCGTCTACATTGAGATCGCCGTGTACCCTGACGCAGAGATCAAAAAGTCCGTGACGGGTGAATCCGTCCAACATGTGATCAAAAAAACCGACGCCTGTCTCAATATCCGAGTATCCTGTTCCGTCCAGCACCAGTTTTAGTTTGATCTCAGTTTCTTTTGTATTTCTTTCTACGGATGCTTCTCTTGCCATACTTCATTTTTCTCCATTGTTATTTTTCGTTTTCAAAACGTACCGCCACAGAATTTGCGTGTGCGGTAAGCTGTTCTGCTTTCGCGAACTGTTCGATGTCTTTGTGGATCTTACCCAGGGCCTCCCTGGAATAATATACGATACTGGATTTCTTAATGAAATCATCCACGGAAAGAGGCGAAAAGAACTTTGCCGTACCATTGGTGGGAAGTACATGGTTCGGGCCGGCAAAATAATCTCCCAGTGGCTCGGAACTGTATTCTCCGATAAAGATCGCTCCGGCGTTTCGTACCTTCATCATGATCTCAAAAGGATTCCTGGTCACGATCTCCATATGTTCGGACGCTATCTCGTTGGCGGCTTCCACCGCTTCGTCCATATCTTCCGCAATAAGGATGTAGCCGAAATTGTCCAGGGATTTCTGAATGATCTCTTTTCTGGAAAGGACCTTCACAAACTCCTCCACTTCACTGCTGACTTTTTCTGCCAGTTCTCTGCTGGTTGTGATCAGTATGGCGGAAGCCAGTTCGTCATGTTCCGCCTGAGAAAGAAGATCCGCGGCCACGTATCTGGGATTGGCAGTTTCGTCCGCCAGCACAAGGATCTCGCTTGGTCCGGCAATGGAATCAATACTTACATAGCCGTAAACCGCCTTTTTGGCCAGGGCGACAAAAATGTTGCCCGGTCCCACGATCTTGTCAACTTTTGGGATGCTTTCCGTGCCGTAGGCGAGAGCGCCCACAGCCTGGGCTCCTCCCACCTTATAAACCTCGTCCGCGCCGGCCTCTTTGGCTGCCACCAGCGTGGTGGGGCAGACTTTGCCGTCCCTTCCCGGAGGGGTGGTCATAATGATCTGATCCACTCCCGCCACTTTGGCAGGAACAATATTCATAAGAACAGAGGAAGGATAAACTGCCTTGCCGCCGGGAACGTAAACTCCCACCCGCTTCAGCGGAGTGACTTTCTGTCCCAGCATGGTGCCGTCCTCCGTACTGGAAAACCAGCTGTTCTGTTTCTGTTTCTCGTGATAGCTTCGGATATTTACCAGAGCTTTCCGGATCACTTCCACAAGGGAAGGATCCACCGCGTCATAGGCTTCCCGGATCTCATCCTCGGTGACGCGGACAGTATCAGCGGTGATCTCCACTTTGTCGAATTCTTTTGTATAAGCGAAAACAGCGCTGTCTCCTTCCGCTCTTACCTTTTTCAGGATATCATCCACGGCAGCCTCGAATTTACCGTAGTTGTTGGGGCTGCGTTTCAGAAGATT
>DWXL01000034.1 GCA_019119235.1 Candidatus Blautia excrementigallinarum
AGTAACGATCCCGGTGAAGGCGCCGCCGATGATAACACCGACTGCCATGTCCATCATGTTTCCACGAAGGGCAAATGCTTTAAATTCTTCGATAAACTTTTTCATTCGTGCACTCCTTAAATCACATAACAGATATACCTTTAAGTTAATCCTTACCGAGTATAGCACAGCATTTCCTTATTTAAAAGCATTTTTTATGCAAATAAGTGTTATGTAAACTCATGAGACGTTATGGAAACCATAATGCCGAAAAATAAGGAGGTATTCTTTTCGGAACAGGTTGAGATAATTTTGACATCAGAAAGAAAAAATGATATATTTCCCTGTGGAAAAAAGTATACAGTCACCCATTTCCGGAGGTTTATATGTGGATTGCAGATAAATATATCGACTATGTAAAAGAGAAGACCGTGTCCAGTCCAGGAGAAAGCTGGGACAGGATGCTGCTGGGTTTCAAGGCGAACAAGCTTCGGACAAAGATTCTTCCCAAGAAGGGAATTTCCAGAGGATACCAGAAGCTGGAGGCTATGATGATGTCCTTTGTGGCGGATTCCCTGAGAAAATCCGACAGTTATGTCTGGGGAAATATTTTTTCACCCTGCGAGATCATCGGCAGTTTCGGGCTGAACACCCTGTCTATTGAATGTCTGGCTTGTTATTTCAGCGGATATCATCTGGAGGATTATTTTATTGATTTTGCCCAGAATACCGGGATCGCGCCTACGCTTTGCTCCTATCATAAAACTTTCGTGGGAGCTATCGACAGCGGAGCTGTGCCCGTGCCGGAATACGCGGTCACAACCTCTC
The DNA here is from genome assembly GCA_019119235.1 of Candidatus Blautia excrementigallinarum. GTDB lineage: Bacteria > Bacillota > Clostridia > Lachnospirales > Lachnospiraceae > Blautia_A > Blautia_A excrementigallinarum. Next base: position 808 of record DWXL01000034.1, read on the forward strand.
TGTCCTGCGACGGAAACCTGAATACTTTCCGGTACCTGGAGAAAAAGAAGGGAGTTCCCTTTACATTTCTGGATGTTCCCTACCGGGACGACGGGGCGTCGGTGGATTATCTTGCAGAACAGCTGAAAAATTTTGCCGGCGAACTGGAGAGACATTTCGGCCGTGTCTTTGATGAAGAGAAGCTGCGCAATTCCCTGAAAATTGAGAATGAAACACGAAAAGCCCTCATGGAGTTTTTCCGGCTTCAGAGTGAAAGGTATTATCCGGGCGAACTGATCAGCCATCTTTATATGATGATGGGAATGCATCTTCTCATCGGAACGCAGGAATTTCTGGATTTGATCCGTTTCATGATCGAAGATATAAAGACTTATCCGAAATTTGAAGGAAAGAAGATCCTCTGGATCCATCTGCTTCCTTTCTATCAGGAAACGCTTCAGAGTTATTTTAATTCCAGCCGGAAATATCAGATCATCGCAAGCGATATCATTATGGATTCCATGGAGGAGCTTGACGAGAACAGGCCCTTCCACGCCCTGGCGGGCAAGATCATCCGGAATCTGTACAACGGCTCCTATTCCCATAAGGCGGAGATGGTAGGGCGTCTCGCGGATACGCTTCATCCGGATGCGGTCATTCAGTTCTGCCACTGGGGATGCAAGCAGTCTTCCGGCGGAAGTATCCTTCTGAAAGAAAAAATGCAGGAAATGGAGATTCCCATGCTGATCCTGGACGGCGACGGTATCGACAGACGGAACAGCCATGACGGACAGATAAAGACAAGGCTGGAGGCTTTTCTGGAGATACTGGACGGAGGAGAAGCGGAAGAATCTGAAGAAAAGGAACAGAAAAAGATATGTTAGGATATATATGTAAATACGCGCCTGTGGAAATTTTCGAGTCCATGGGTACAGAAATGAAACGGATCGAGCCGGATGTGACGAATTTCAACCAGGCGGAGATCCGGATGCATCCCAATATCTGCAGTTTTGCCAAAGGCGTGCTGGAAGAAGTGATGGGCGGAGAGTATGAGGGCATTATCCTTACAACCTGCTGCGACAGCATCCGCCGTCTGTACGATGTGCTTAAGGAAGAATTTCCCGATAAGTTCATTTACATGCTGGACACGCCCAGGATCATCAAAGACGCGGGGATCCGCCTGTACGACCAGCGGATCCGGGACATGATCCGGGAATACGAGGAGTTTTCCGGAAAGATATTCAGCGGGAAAGAATTCTGCGCTTATCTGAAGACGAAGCAGGAAGAACAGCAGCTTTCGGTAAAAAGCGGAGCTTTGAATATCGGGATCATCGGCGCCAGGGCTAACGACAGCATCAAAAAGATACTGGGGCAGCGCAGCGCCAATGTGGCGTTTGACCTGACCTGCACGGGCCTTGGCAGAAAGATCATTGTGGAAGAAGAAAATGTGCTGGAAGGCTATGCCCGGGGACTTCTGAGTCAATTTCCCTGCATGAGAATGGAGCAGGCGTCCAACCGCGACGAGCTGATCCGCCGTTTCGCAGGCAGTGTGGACGGAGTGATCTACCATACCGTTCAGTTCTGCGATAATTATGCCTATGAATATGCCTGGCTGAAAAGCTGGCTGGACCGTCCCATGCTTCTTCTGGAAACGGATTATACAAGACAGAGCGAGGGACAGGTGCGTACAAGGATCGAGGCTTTTCTGGAATCTCTTTCTCCGGAAAAACCCGGTCGTGAAAAGAAAAGGAGAGAAGACGGAACAATGTATGTAATGGGAATAGACAGCGGCTCCACATCCACCAACGCGGTCATCATGGATCAGGACAGAAAGATCAGAGCTTTTTCCGTGGTCCGTACCGGGGCGAAGTCTGGAGTGAGCGCGGAGAAGGCGTTAAGCGACGTGCTTGAAAAAGCAGGACTGAAACAGGAGGATATTTCCTGGATCGTATCCACCGGATACGGGCGTGTAAGCATCACCTTCGCGGATGAGAATGTGACGGAGATCAGCTGCCATGGAAAAGGCGCGCATTATTTTAACCCGGATGTGAGGACGATCCTGGATATCGGCGGACAGGACAGCAAAGCGATCCATCTGAACGAAAACGGAGAAGTGACCGATTTTGTCATGAATGATAAATGCGCCGCGGGAACCGGACGGTTCCTGGAAATGATCGCCAGGACCCTGGAAGTGAGCCTGGACGAGCTGGGAGCCATCGCTCTCACCTCAAAAGAAAAGATCGAGATCACCAGTATGTGCTCTGTGTTCGCGGAGTCGGAGGTAATCTCCCTGATCGCAAATAACAAAGAAAAGGCTGATATCGCAGACGGCGTATGTCATGCTATTTCCAACAAGGCCTTCGGACTGATGCGAAGAGTGGGTATGGAACCGGGATTTATGATGACCGGAGGCGTCGCCAAGAATCCCGGCGTGGTGAGGGCTGTTGAGGAGAAAATCGGCGGCAAACTTTACATCTGTGAAGAGCCGGAGATTGTAGGCGCCGCAGGGGCGGCTCTTTACGCTCTGGAGAAACAGGGCCTCTGACAGGCGGTGGAGCATTTATGAAAAAACATCTTCCCCTTCTGGGAGCCGGACCGGCTTATGTATGCGTGATCATTCCACTGACGGCAGCAGCTTTGATCCTGAAATACACAGGCATAATAAAATACGGCGATATTCCGGCGTGCCGGCTGCCATTTGGCATTGCCGGCGGGATATTGATCCTTCTGGGTATCCTTTTGTGGGCGCTGGCAAATTTTCAGTGTCATATCAGCGAAAATATCCAGGCAAACAGACTTGTGACGACAGGGATCTACGGACTGGTGAGAAATCCTATATTAAGCGGTCATCTGCTGGTTAATACCGGAGTCCTTCTCTGGGCCTTTAATTGGTTCCTGATAATACTTCCGTTTCTGTACTGGCTCTATCTGACTGTGCTGCTGCGTGCCACAGAAGAAAAATGGCTGCAGGCTCTCTATGGCAGAGAATATACAGAATATAAAAAACGGGTAAACCGGTGTATTCCCATGATTATTAGATAATTCATTTCATATCTGGCTGACAGTCTTTTTGCTTCGATGTACACGGCCTGAAAATCCATCAGCGCGCCGCCGGATCAAAGGCGGGAAGAACTGTTCCTTCTTTGAAGACGTCGTAACGGCTGGAATACTGGCTGTAATTCAGACTTGTTTATATATTCCGGTATGATAGACAAAGTCTTCATAATCTTCTATGGACAGAGGTCTGGAGAACAGATATCCCTGCCCTTCCGCGCATCCGGTATTTCTCAGGATATCGAACTGTGCCTGGGTCTCTACACCTTCGCATACAACATTGTAGCCAAGACCGCGGATCATATCCACCAGTTTCTGCAGGAAGAAGATTCCTCTGGAACTGGCTTCACAGTTCTGGATAAAAGCTCTGTCCAGCTTCACTGTATCCACCGGAATATCGATTACAGAATTCAGTACGGAATAACCGGCTCCGAAATCATCCATGGCAGTATGAATCCCGGCTTTGCGAAGCTCCCGGAACCAGCGTCTGGCGCTCTCGTATTTTTCTACAGT
>DWXL01000232.1 GCA_019119235.1 Candidatus Blautia excrementigallinarum
CCCTGGATAAAGACGGTAAAAGTATCTGTACCCAGAGCAGATAAAAGAAACAGCGTTACTCCCAGATGCGCTACCGTCAGACCGATCAGCAGCACGATCAGGGCGACCGCCCAGTCTTTTATGCTTCTGCCTGAGGTATCAGACGCGAACTTCGTCTTCTGCTCACTCATGATCTACCTCCCCGTCATTACAGCATCAGCCGGTAAATATTGGCAACATCCTCTTCATGGAGTTCCACAAAGCCGCCCAGGGATCCTGTTCTGGCGTCGCCGTGGCATGCGATGTGAGCCATTTTCTCAATGTCTTCCTCTTTCGCGCCCAATTCTGCGAAGTTACCGGGCATTCCGATGGATTTCAGGAACCGGCGCAGACATTCGATACCCTCTTTTGCCGTTTCCTCCGGATTTTCGAAGTTCATCTGGCAGCCCCACACGCGGACTGCGACCTGAGCGAAACGCATTACATTATGTTTCAGGTTGTAGGTAAACACTGCCGGCATCACTACAGCCAGACCGGCGCCGTGAGCGCAGTCATACTGAGCGGAAAGTTCATGTTCAATGTCATGGCTCGCCCAGTCCTGCGTCCTGCCTACGCCGCAGGAGTTATTATGCGCCATCATACCGGCCCACATAATATTGGCTCTTGCCTGGTAGTTATGAGGATCCGCGATCACTCTTGGGCCTTCATGGATCATGGTCAGCATCAGCCCTTCGATCAGGCGGTCTGTAACTTCCACTTCTTCTGTATTGGTAAGATACCGCTCATAAAGATGAGCCATGATATCCGTGATCCCGCAGGCTGTCTGGAAAGCGGGGAGGGTTTCGGTCAGAGCCGGGTTCATGATCGTGAATTTCGGACGGAGCGCTTCTCCTGTGGTAGATCTCTTAAACATGCCCTCTTCTTTGGTGATAACAGAATCCGGAGAACCCTCGCTTCCTGCCGCGGAAATCGTGGTGATCGTTCCGATGGGAAGCGCTTCTTCCACAATTCCTCCCTGATAGTAATCCCAGAAATCACCGTCATAGACAGCTCCCGCCGCGATCGCCTTGGAAGAGTCGATGGTGCTTCCTCCGCCGATGGCAAGGATAAAATCCACCTTTTCTTTTCTGCAGAGATCGATTCCTTCGTATACAAGTCCGCTTCTGGGATTCGGCTTGACGCCTCCCAGCTCCACATAGGTGAGACCTTCTTTTTCCAGAGATTTCTTTACTCTGTCAAGGAGACCGGAACGTACTACCGAACCGCCGCCGTAATGAAGAAGGACTCTGCTTCCCCCGAATTTCTTCACATATTTTCCCGTTTCATTCTCCGTATCTTTTCCAAACACAAAATATGTAGGAGTGTAGAATGTAAAATTGTCCATAATATAAATACCTTCTTTCTTCTGTTCTTGTGACTTCCTGCAATGAATTTTCCGTCGCATTCATATTATAAAACCCGTGTATTTTTACCACAAGAAGGCACCTTTTTTGTACCAGGGCACCTTCACTTCCCCTAATCGTCTGTACAGTAGGCGTTTGTCATGATATATTTATCCCCTGCGTTCTCATATCCCCAGTCGCACATCAGCTCTACAATCGGCTGAAGGGTTTTTCCATGTTCTGTCATGGCGTACTCCACCTGTGGAGGAACCGTGGGATATACGGTCCTTGAAACGATCCCGTCCTCCTCAAGCTCCCTGAGCTGGGTCGTCAGCGTCCTCTTATGTGCGGTCTTGAGGAAACGGAGGATTTCGTTATAGCGCTTCGGTCCTTCATCCAGAAGATAATGGATGATGAGCAGTTTCCATTTCCCGCCAATGATCTTCAGCGTAACCTCCATCTCACAGGAGACTTCTATCCTGCCGTCCTTCTGCTTTTCTGTTATTTCCTTCTCAGCATTTTCCCGCGCTGTGTTCTCTTTCTTTATCGTCATGTTTCTCCTTTTTATCCAATATTGATACATATTATCAGGAATGAGCAGCTTTTCTGCCTCACCCACAAATGTAACGCCTGTACTCAGGCCTATGCCAGCGTTAATGTACATCTTCATATTATTGTACTACATTTACATCTGTCCGAAAAGCAGAAAAAAGATCCGGGAGCATATTCGCACGCCGGATCATTTTCTCTGATTTTATGTTGTCATTTTTAATTGTCCCGAATCTTTTCGGACCCGTAAATTATTTTTCTACCGGAACTTTCTGATTAAAGTAATCCAGTACGAGCGCGGCGATCACGCCGACAACCAGCCAGAACAGATTAACCGCAAACTGGCCTGCGGAAGAAACGAAACTTCCGAAAGGAATGATCATAACCGTCGCCGCGATCACAATACCCACGATCGCATGGAAGGCGAGATTGTAGTGATGATCAAACAGTGAGTTTACCGCCTTTGCCAGGCAGATCACTGTGACAAGTGCGCCGATACCGCCCGGGATCAGCACGGACATATCAAGATGACCGATACCGTCTACAAAGGGGGTATACAGTCCCAGAGGCATCAGCAGCGTGGAAAAACTCATTCCCGGTGCGATCACACTCAGCGCAAGGCAGAATCCGCAGAATAAAAGCCATGCAAAGCTGGGTTCAATCTTCACAGACAGTATATTTAATGTTCCCAGAAGTACAAAAATAACCACCATGGCGATTCCCATGGAAATGAAGGATCCCTTCGTTCTTCCCTGCTCTCCCGCTTCGCGGAAAAGTGAAGGAAGCATTCCGCCGATCAGACCAACAAAAAGACATACCGACGTATCCGGATACCTGTTCAGGAAATATGCCAGTAGATTGGCGATTCCGAGAAAACCGATGCCCATTCCGATGATCACAGGGATCAGTCTCGGCACATGGGTTTTAAAGTTCTTAAAGGGATGGGACAAAAGTTCCATCACGGGTTTATAGATTCCAAAGACAACACAGAGTACCCCGCCTGAAATTCCCGGAAGCACGGCTCCCAGTCCGATCAGCGCCCCCTGGAAAACCTGGAGGATCAGGCGTGAAACCGACGGACTGCTTTTTTTGTTCGTATTCATATCTGCTCCTATCCGCCCCGTTGAAGGGGATTTTCATTCTTCTCATACTTATGTTCAAAAGACAGAGGTTATTATATAACAGGAA
>DWXL01000233.1 GCA_019119235.1 Candidatus Blautia excrementigallinarum
TTCGCTCCGAAGATAAAGGTTCTGGGATAGAACTCCATGCCCGGATTTCTCTTCAGCTTATCGTACAGATAGATCACATGCAGGATATTCAGAAGCTGGCGTTTGTACTCGTGAAGTCTCTTAACCTGTACGTCGAAGATGGAATGAGGATCCACCTCCACACCGTTGTGCTCCAGGATATATTTCGCAAGGCGCTGCTTGTTCTGGAACTTGATGTTCATAAATTCCTGCTGGGCTCTCTCGTCGTCCACATACAGTTTCAGCTTGCTGATCTGGGAGAGATCTGTGATCCAGTCCGGACCGATGTGGTCTGTTACCCATTTTGCCAGAAGCTGGTTTCCGTGAAGGAGGAAGCGTCTCTGGGTGATGCCGTTGGTCTTGTTGTTGAATTTCTCCGGCATCATCTCATAGAAGTCCTTCAGCTCCTGATTCTTCAGAATCTCGGTATGAAGCTGTGCAACGCCGTTTACGGAGAAGCCGGCAACGATGGCGAGATGCGCCATTTTTACCTGGCCGTCATAGATGATAGCCATTTTTTTGATCTTCTCATAGTTGCCCGGATATTTGGCCTGCACTTCGATAATGAAGCGGCGGTTGATCTCCTCGATGATCTGATATACACGGGGAAGCAGTCTGGAGAACAGCTCGATAGGCCATTTTTCCAGGGCTTCGGACATAATGGTATGGTTGGTGTAAGCCACACATTTGGTGGTAACTTCCCACGCCTCATCCCAGCCGAGGCCTTCCTCGTCCATGAGGATACGCATCAGCTCTGCCACCGCGACGGTGGGATGGGTATCGTTCATCTGGAAAACTGCCTTCTCATAGAGCTTCCTGATGTCGCTGTGCTGTTTTTTGTATTTGGCGATGGCTGCCTGGAGGCTTGCGGATACGAAGAAGTACTGCTGTTTCAGACGCAGCTCCTTACCTGCCATATGGTTATCGTTAGGGTAAAGCACCTCTACGATATTGCGGGCAAGGTTCTCCTGCTCCACTGCCTTCTTATAATCACCCTTGTCGAAAGAGTCCAGACCAAAGTCCACAATGGGCTCCGCATCCCAGATACGAAGGGTATTTACGATGTCGTTGTTGTATCCCAGGATCGGCATATCGTAGGGAACCGCCTTAACCGCCTGGTATCCCTCATGGATGAAGCGGTTGGATCCTGTTCCGGGATCATATTCCACACGGACATATCCGCCGAAATGTACTTCCTTGGCATATTCCGGACGGCGCAGTTCGAAGGGGTATCCGTTCTTCAGCCAGTTATCCGGAACCTCAACCTGGAATCCGTTCTCGATCTTCTGCTTGAACATACCGTAATGATAACGGATGCCGCATCCGTAAGCACAGTAGTTCAGTGTCGCCAGAGAATCCAGGAAGCAGGCTGCCAGACGGCCGAGGCCGCCGTTGCCCAGAGCCGGATCCGGCTCCTGGTCCTCGATCACGTTCAGATCCAGTCCCAGCTCCTCCAGAGCCTCTTTCACCTCATTGTAGGCGGTAAGGTTGAGAAGATTGTTTCCCAGGGCGCGGCCCATCAGGAACTCCATGGACATGTAGTATACGATCTTGGGATCCTGCTCTTTAAAAGCATTCTGTGATTCAAGCCAGTTGTCGATGATGACGTCCTTCACCGTGTAGCTTACAGCCTGGAAGATCTGCTCCTGTGTAGCTTCCTCCAGTGTCTTGCGGTAAAGGAATTTTACGTTTTCTTTTACGCTTTCCTTGAAAGCTTCCTTCTTGAACTGCTTATTAATCATATTTTTCTCCTCCTACAGTCTGGTCACGCCGAAGACTACGTTCTCCTTGTTGATATTCCATTCTTTCACGTAGCCGTCTGTTTCGCCCAGATTCATTTCATCTGCCAGTACCTCAGACATGATCTCTTCTTTATGGTCTTTCATAATGTTCATAATATGCTCATTATCTTTTGCGGAAACCCGGATCTTGTCCATTACCTCGAATCCGGCTTCTTTTCTCATGGTCTGGATCTTGCTGATGATCTCGCGGACAAATCCTTCCTCGATCAGCTCCGGCGTCAGGTTCGTGTCAAGGACAACAGAGGTCTCTCCCTCGCTCTCTGTCACGTAGCCCTCCGTCTGGGCAGTCTCGATAAGAAGATCCTCTTCCGTAAGCTCCACTTTGTTTCCGTCGATATCCAGGGTAAGGAGTCCTGTGTCTCTCAGTTCCTTCATGGCCTGGATTCCGTTGATCTCCGAAAGCGCCGTGCGGATGCCGTTCAGGAGTTTTCCGTATTTCGGTCCCACGGTGCGCAGCTGGGGTTTGAAGCTGTAGGAAATAAAGGATTCCACATCTTTGGCAAATTTTACTTCTTTTACATTCAGCTCATCTGCGATGATATCCACATAGAACTGGCCCATTTCTTTGTCTGTCTTGACGAACATGGTTCCGATGGGCTGGCGGTTCTTGATGTTGGCCGTATTTCTTGCCGCGCGGCCCAGAACGACGATCTTCAGAACTTCTTCCATATCGTCTTCCAGTTCTCTGTCGATCCATTCTTCTTTTACTTCCGGATAATCGCACAGATGGATGCTCTCCGGAGCGGTTTTGTCGATGCTCCGTACAAGGTTCTGGTAAATATCCTCCGTCATGAACGGGATCAGGGGCGCGGCCGCCTTGGAGATCGTCACAAGGGCGGTGTAAAGGGTCATGTAGGCGTTGATCTTATCCTGCTCCATCCCCTTCGCCCAGAAGCGCTCGCGGCTTCTTCTTACATACCAGTTGCTCATCTCATCCACGAATTCCTGAAGGGCTCTCGCGCTCTCCGGGATCCGGTAGTTCGCCAGATGGTCGTCCACAGCCTTCACCACGGAATTCAGCTTGCTTAAGAGCCATTTGTCCATAACCGGAAGACTGCTGTAATCTAAAGTATATTTTGTCGCGTCGAAATTGTCAATATTCGCGTAAAGTACGAAGAATGCATAGGTGTTCCACAGTGTGCTCATGAACTTGCGCTGTCCTTCCACAACGGCCTTGCCGTGGAAGCGGTTAGGCAGCCAGGGCGCGCTGTTCACGTAGAAATACCAGCGGATAGCGTCCGCGCCGTATTTCTCCAGAGCCTCGAAGGGATCTACCGCGTTTCCTTTGGATTTACTCATTTTCTGGCCGTTCTCATCCTGCACATGGCCCAGAACGATAACGTTCTTATAAGGAGCCTTGTTAAAGAGCAGGGTGGATTCCGCCAGCAGGGAGTAGAACCATCCTCTTGTCTGGTCCACCGCCTCGGAAATAAAGTCCGCCGGGAACTGCTGCTCGAAGAGGTCTTTGTTCTCAAAAGGATAATGATGCTGCGCGAAAGGCATCGCGCCGGAGTCAAACCAGCAGTCGATCACTTCCGGCACGCGGTGCATGGTTTTGCCGCACTCCGGACACTTAATGGTGATCTCGTCGATATAGGGACGGTGAAGCTCCACTGTCTTCGCTTTCTCGTCGCCGCTCATCTCATAGAGCTCCTGGCGGCTTCCGATGGAGTGCATGTGTCCGCACTCGCACTGCCAGATATTTAAGGGAGTTCCCCAGTAACGGTTACGGGAGATACCCCAGTCCTGAACGTTCTCCAGCCAGTCGCCGAAGCGGCCCTTGCCGATGCTCTCCGGGATCCAGTTGATGGTGTTGTTGTTGCGGATCAGGTCCTCTTTCACCGCGGTCATCTTAATGAACCAGGATTCTCTCGCGTAGTAGATAAGAGGAGTATCGCATCTCCAGCAGTGGGGATAATCATGCTCGAATTTCGGCGCTTCAAAAAGCTTGCCCTCTTTGTCCAGATCCTTAAGGATCATGGGATCCGCTTTCTTTACAAACACGCCGGCGTAGTCTGTCTCGGCGGTCATATTGCCCTGTCCGTCCACGAACTGTACGAAAGGCAGGCCGTATTTCTGTCCCACGCGGTTGTCGTCCTCACCGAACGCCGGGGCGATGTGTACGATTCCGGTACCGTCGCTCATGGTAACATAGCCGTCGCAGAGCACGAAAAAGCCTTTCTTTTTCTGCTTCGCCGCAGCCTCGCCCGCGCATTTGAACAGAGGCTCGTATTCCTTATATTCCAGATCTGTACCCTTATAGGTTTCCAGAACTTCGTACGCCTTTTCTCCTTCTTCCTTTGCCAGCTTGCCCAGCACCTTGTCAAGAAGGGCTTCCGCCATATAGTAGGTGTATCCGTCCGCAGCCTTTACCTTGCAGTATGTCTCGTCCGGATTGACGCAGAGACCCACGTTGGAGGGAAGGGTCCAGGGCGTTGTGGTCCATGCCAGGAAATAGGCGTCCTCGTCCTTCACCTTGAAGCGGACGATGGCGGAACGCTCTTTTACCGTCTTGTATCCCTGGGAAACCTCCTGCGCGGAAAGCGGGGTTCCGCAGCGGGGACAGTAGGGAACGATCTTAAATCCTTTATAAAGAAGGCCTTTGTTCCAGATCTCCTTTAAAGCCCACCACTCGGACTCAATATAGTTGTCGTCATAGGTGACATAGGGATGTTCCATATCCGCCCAGAAACCTACTGTGGAAGAAAAGTCCTCCCACATGCCCTTGTATTTCCAGACGCTTTCCTTACATTCTTTGATGAAAGGCTCCATTCCGTAAGCCTCGATCTGCTCCTTGCCGTCCAGGCCAAGCTTCTTCTCCACTTCCAGTTCTACCGGCAGTCCGTGGGTATCCCAGCCCGCCTTACGGGGAACCATATATCCCTTCATGGTACGGTATCTGGGGATCATATCCTTGATAACACGGGTCAGCACATGGCCGATATGGGGCTTGCCGTTGGCTGTGGGCGGTCCGTCGTAGAAAGTGTATGTTTCGCCTTCTTTGCGGTTCTCCATACTTTTCTCAAAGATATGGTTTTCTTTCCAGAACTGTTCGACCTTTTTTTCACGGTCGACAAAATTCAGATTCGTATCTACCTTCTGATACAAAGTAAACTCCTCCTTTT
>DWXL01000234.1 GCA_019119235.1 Candidatus Blautia excrementigallinarum
AAGAAACGAATTGTATGTCTGACACTGGCAATTATGATGTGTGCATCACAGGCAGTATCCGTAAGCGCATCAAGAGAGCAGGAACTGAGAGAGGAGCAGGCATGGACAAGCGCACAGCTTGACGCTACATACGCACAGATCGATCAGTTTTACGCTGCAAAGCAGCAGCTTCAGGATGAGATCGCCGCACTGGATGCAAACCTTGTAAACGTCATGGTTTCCATTCAGACACTGGAGGGAGACATCAGCAATAAAGAGGCTGATATCCAGCAGACACAGTCAGATCTTCAGAAAGCCCAGAACGCGAAAGATAAACAGTACGAGGCTATGAAGAAACGTATCCAGTACCTTTACGAGAAAGGCGGCAGCGACGCATGGTTCCAGATGATGGTGAATGCGGACAACCTGTCCGATCTTCTTACCAAGGCTGAATATACACAGAAGATGTATGATTATGACAGAGAGAGCCTTGAGAAATACGTAAATACCATCGAGCAGGTAACACGTCTCGGCGAGCAGTACCAGCAGGAGAAAGCAGAGCTGGAAGGTATGAAGCAGGAGTACGAGGCTGAATCCGTAAATCTGCAGACAGCTATCGATGAAAGAAAAGCAACATCTGCAAACTATGACAATGAAATCGCATACGCACAGCAGATGGCCAACGAATACGCGGCTCTGATCCAGCAGCAGCAGGCAGAGATCGAACAGCTCGAGGCTGAGAGAATTGCAGCAGAGGAAGCTGCGAGAGCACAGGCGGAAGCAGAAGCAGCCGCAGCGGCAGAGGCAGAAGCTCAGCAGCAGGAAGAGACTGTTGTATATGACGAGGAAGGCAACGAAGTAGACGCCAGCGAAGCGGCTGAGACCGGCGAGGCGGTTTACGATGAAGAGGGCAATGAGGTTGACGCCAGCGAGGTTGCCGCAGAGAACGAAGCCGCTGAATCTTATGATTACAGCGAAGGCGAGACTGAGTATGAATATGACGAGTATGGTAATGTGATCGATTCTTCCAACACTGTAGATCCTTCTGAATATGAGTCTTCCTATGACTCCAGCTATTCCGGATCCGGATCTTCCGTAGTTGACTATGCTACCCAGTTCGTAGGCAATCCTTATGTATGGGGCGGCACAAGCCTTACCAACGGTGCGGACTGCTCCGGTTTCGTACAGAGTGTATATAAGAACTTCGGCGTGGATCTGCCCAGAACATCCTATGAGCAGCAGAACGCAGGAACAGAAGTATCCTACGAAGACGCACAGCCCGGCGACCTGATCTGCTACGGCGGACATGTTGCGATCTACATGGGCGACGGCAAGATCGTTCACGCATCCAACGCAAAAGACGGAATCAAGATCAGCGACAACGCTGCATACAGAACGATCCTTTCTGTAAGACGTCTTGTGTAAGAAACAGAATAACGAATAAATGGAGAAGCTGTCCGTAAGGGCAGCTTCTTTTACAATAAAATTTTACAATATCTTGACTTTCTCACCATGAAGTATTAAAATGTTACAAAAGCGCAACGGAGCCCTTGGGTTTTTTTGCGCTGCTTTTTTGTCAATGGATAAGGCTGCTTTCCGGGAAAAGGGTGCCCGGAGGGCTGCAAAATATGATCATGAGGAGGAAATGAGAAATGAGAAAGAACAGAATGTGGAAAGTGGTTACTGTTTCAGCTGTCGCAGCGGCAATGACCTGCGGTATGTTCGGAGTGCAGAGCGTCAGCGCGGAAGAGAAGAAAACTCTGAAAGTCGCCATGGAATGCGGATACGCCCCCTATAACTGGACACAGCCGGATGATTCCAACGGCGCGGTTCCGATTTCCGGAAGCTCTGATTACGCCAATGGATATGACGTTATGATGGCGAAACATATTACAGAAGAACTTGGATACGATCTGGAGATCGTGAAGCTTGACTGGGATTCCCTGGTACCGGCGGTTCAGTCCGGACAGGTTGACTGCGTGATCGCGGGACAGTCCATCACTTCCGAGCGTTCCCAGATGGTTGATTTTACAGAGCCCTATTATTACGCGTCTATCATCACACTGGTAAAAGCTGACGGCGACTATGCGGACGCCGCAAGTGTGGAAGACCTGAAAGGCGTTGTCTGCACTTCCCAGCAGAATACCGTATGGTACGATACCTGCCTTCCCCAGATCCCGGACGCGGAGATCCTTCCGGCCCAGGAGAGCGCTCCGGCTATGCTGGTTGCCCTGGAGTCCGGCAAATGCGACGCTGTTGTGACAGATATGCCTACCGGCATGGCTGCCTGCGTGGCTTATCCGGATATGAAGCTTCTTGATTTCAGCGGTACAGACGGCGAATTCGAGGTTTCCGAGGAGGAGATCAACATCGGTATCTCTCTCCAGAAGGGCAACGACGAGCTGAAAGACGCGATCAACGGCGTGCTTGGAGAGATGACAGAAGACGACTACTCAGAGATGATGGACGAGGCAATCTCCATCCAGCCTCTGGCTGAGTGATAAAGGAGGAGCGAAATGCTGCCTGAAAGTTTTGGAGGCAGGATCATATACCTGCTTCAGCAATACGGCCCGTCTTTTCTGAAGGGCGCCGGAGTCAGCCTGTGGCTGGCTATTGTGGGAACTCTGTTTGGATGCATCATCGGATTCGTGGTGGGTATCATCCAGACGATCCCCACCGATAAGAACGATCCCGCGCCCAAGAGGGTGATCGTGAAGATCGTCAAGTTTATCATGGCATGTTATGTGGAATTTTTCCGCGGAACCCCCATGATGGCGCAGGCCATGTTTATCTATTTCGGAAGTTCCTATCTGTTCCAGATCAATATGTCCATGTGGTTCGCCGCCATCCTGATCGTCTCCATCAATACCGGCGCGTATATGGCAGAGACGGTGAGAGGCGGGATCCTTTCTATCGACGAGGGACAGACAGAGGGCGCCAAGGCTATCGGAATGACTCACGTTCAGACAATGGTGAATGTTATCCTTCCCCAGGCCCTGCGTAACATTATGCCCCAGATCGGCAACAACCTGATTATTAACATCAAGGACACCTGTGTCCTCTCCATTATCGGAACCGTAGAGCTTTTTTACACCACCAAAGGCGTGGCGGGCGCGCTGTATACATACTTTGAGTCTTTTACCATCGCCATGGTGATCTACTTCGTAATGACGTTTACCTGCTCCAGACTCTTAAGGCTTCTGGAACGTAAGATGGACGGACCGGATAACTATGATCTGGCGACTACAGATACCCTGGCCTATACCAGCGGTATGTACTCCTACAAGGAAAGGAAGGGCAAGAGATCATGAGTGAAGCGATCCTGAATGTGAATCATCTGAGAAAATCCTTCGGTAATAATGAGATCCTGAAGGATATCGATTTTTCCGTAAAGCCCAAGGATGTTACCTGCATCATCGGGCCTTCCGGATCCGGTAAATCCACACTCCTTCGGTGCATGAACCTGCTGGAGACCCCGTCTTCCGGGGAGATCCTCTACCACGGCAGGAATATTACGGAGAAAGGCGTCAACGTGCCGGAGTACCGTTCCAGAGTGGGGATGGTGTTCCAGAGTTTTAATCTTTTCAATAATATGACTGTCCTTAAGAACTGTACCGTAGGGCAGGAGAAAGTTCTTAAGAAAAGTAAGGAAGAGGCGGAGAAAAACGCCATGATGTATCTGGAAAAAGTAGGAATGGCGCCATACATCAACGCCAAACCGAAACAGCTTTCCGGAGGCCAGAAGCAGCGTGTGGCCATTGCCAGAGCGCTTGCCATGGAGCCGGAGCTGATCCTTTTTGACGAGCCTACCTCGGCGCTGGATCCCCAGATGGTGGGAGAGGTCCTGGAGGTTATGCGCGCGCTGGCGAAAGACGGTATGACCATGATCATCGTCACCCATGAGATGGCTTTTGCGCGGGATGTGTCCAAGCATGTGATCTTTATGGGGAACGGCGTGATCGTGGAAGAAGGCGCTCCCAAAGATATCTTCGAAAATCCGAAGAATGAACTGACAAAAGAGTTTTTAAGCAGATTCAGGAATTCCTGAATCTGCTCTTTTTTTGTTAAAATTTGCTAAAAAATACAATAGATATCTAATAAAATCTGGACATTCTGGAAAGAATCATTTATTATTATATATAACATTTTATATTTAGAATAAATTTTGAATGTTCTGAGGATTTGCGGTATCCGACTGAACAGCCGGAAAACAGGAATATCTTCAGAGTGCGGAAAGGAGAGTGCAGGGTGGCGAAGGAGACAATGGATGCGATCCGCAGGGCGGAGGAACAGGCTGCCGCGGCAGTTTCTAAGGCCCACGAACAGGCGGAGAAGATCATAGAGAATGCCAGAGCGCAGAGTATCTCTCTCAAAGAAGAGGCTCGCAAAAAAGCCAACGCCCTCCTTAAGGAGGCCGGAGAGGAAGCTGCCGCCCGGGGCAGGGAAGAAGGAGAGCAATCGGCAGAGGAAGGCCTTCTGGAGAGACAGGCGCTGAGAGAAGCTGCCGGGAAACGTATGGAAGAAGCAGTGAAGACCGTGATCAGGGAACTGATCTGAGTCTTGAGAGGAAGCCGGAAGAAGGTGATATGAAATGGCAGTTCTGCATACAGAGAAAATCCATATCTGCGCGCTGAAGAAGAACCGAAAGCAGATTCTGGAGGAACTGCAGAGAACAGGAAGGATACAGATAGAAGCGGACACAGATGAAGATGAGATCTTCCGCCACATGGATACGGCTTCCGCCAGCAGCGCCTTTGAAAAAAGAGCTGCGAACGCGGAGGAGGCGCTGAAGATCCTGGAAACATACGCGCCTGAGAAAACAGGCATGTTGTCCGCTCTGGAGGGCAAAAAAGCCATTTCCCTTAAAGAATATGAGAAGGGTGTGGAGATCAGAGAGCAGACGCTGAAAGATATCAGCGCGCTTCTTGCGTACCGGAAGAATATCGGCGAAGCAAGGGCCGCCCGCGTGAGGGCGGAATCCGCGCTGGAAAGCCTGTCGCCCTGGATGTCTCTGGATATTCCCATGAACAGTACAGGGACAAAGACAACGGCAGTGTTCATCGGCAGCCTGCAGGGAAGATGGACAGAGGAGACCCTGATGCCTGCCCTGGCGGAAGTCAGGCCGGATCTGAGAGCGTACAGCCTGGAGATCCTGGGATCGGACAGAGACCAGACCTGTATCTTCGCTGTGACGGATAAAAGCAGCGCGCCGGTTCTTGAGGACGCTCTCCGTGTCAGCGGATTTGTCCGTCCGTCCGTTTCCTGCAGCAGTATCCCGGCGGAATACGCCGAAGTGCTGAAAGCCCAGGCGGCGGATGCGGTGGAGGACGAGCGGCAGGCTCAGGAGGACATCCGGGCGCTGGCTGAAAGAAGGCCTGCCCTCCGTTTCGCGGCCGACTATTATCGCATGAGAGCGGAGAAATACAGAGTCCTGGGAGGAATCCTGCAGTCGGGACATGTGTTTTTCATAAACGGGTTTGTGCCGGAAGGGGAAGGGGAGAAGCTGAAAGACAGACTGGAGAGGAAATATACCTGCCAGGTGGAGATCGAGGCGGTTTCCGATGACGAGGAGGCCCCGGTGCTTCTTCGCAACAACAGTTTCGCGGAACCGACAGAGAGCGTGGTGGAGGCGTTCGGCCTGCCGAAAAAAGGCGAGATCGACCCCACAGCCGTCATGGCGTTCTTCTACTATTTCCTGTTCGGCCTGATGCTCTCGGACGCGGGATACGGGATCCTGATGGTGATCCTCTGTTTCGTGGCGGTGAAGAAGTTCCCGGATATGGAGAAAGGGCTTCAGAAGATGCTGCGGATGTTTTTCTTCTGCGGGATCTCCACCATATTCTGGGGTGTGATGTTCGGCAGTTATTTTGGAGATGTGATTCCGGTGGTGGCGGAAACGTTTTTCCACAGAGAAGTCACTGTGCCGGCCCTGTGGTTCGCTCCGCTGGACGATCCCATGAAGCTTCTGATGTTCAGTTTCCTTTTCGGGATCATCCACCTGTTTGTGGGTCTGGGAGCCAAAGGATATATGCTGGCAAGGGATCATGACTGGATGGGACTTTTCAGCGGCGTGATATGCTGGTATGCGCTTCTTGTCGGACTGATCCTTCTGCTGCTGCCAAGCGATATGTTCGCTTCCATGGCGGGCGTGGTCATCGTCCTTCCCTCATGGGTGGGCGCCGCGGCGAAATGGGTTTCCATTGTATCTGCCGTATGTATCGTGGTCCTTTCGGAATCGGGTACGAAGAATATAGCCGCCAGGCTGGCCCTTGGAGCCTATGATCTGTACGGCGTATCAGGCTGGCTGTCAGATGTGCTGTCCTACTCCCGGCTTCTGGCGCTGGGACTTGCCACGGGCGTGATCGGTACGGTGATAAACACCATGGGCAGCATGCTTGGGGGAAGCGTGATCGGCTTCATCCTTTTCTGGGTGATCTTTATCGTAGGTCACATCCTGAATATGGCGATCAATCTGCTGGGAGCTTATGTGCATACCAACAGGCTTCAGTTTGTGGAATTTTTCGGGAAATTTTATGAAGGAGGCGGAAGGCCTTTCCGGCCGTTTTCCGCCGAATCAAATAAATATTTTAAATTCAAGGAGGAAGAATAAGATGGATAACGCAGGATTAATTTTGGCATTGGCAGGAGCAGTCAGCGCGGCGCTTTTCGCAGGGATCGGTTCAGCTTACGGCGTAGGCCTGGCCGGCCGGGCAGGCGCGGGTGCGATCACAGAGAATCCTGATCTCTTCAGTAAGGTCCTGATCCTTCAGCTCCTTCCCGGTACACAGGGAATATACGGACTTCTGGTTGCTTTCGTTACGCTCAGCCAGATCGGGCTTCTGGGCGGCGGAGCGGCTGAACTTACCGCGGGACAGGGACTTATGTATCTTCTTTCCTGTCTGCCGATTGCCGTAGTGGGTCTGATCTCCGCGATCTACCAGGGACAGACTTCGGTGGCGGCTATCGGCGTGGTGACAAAGAAGCCGGACCAGTTCGGTAAAGCCATGCTTTTCCCGGCTATGGTGGAGACCTACGCGATCCTGGCTCTTCTGATCTCCATCCTGGCGGTATTTTCTTTATAGAATGATGCGGGAGGTTCATGATGAACGGATTAGATATGATCATCAGCCAGATCGGAGAAGAAGCTGAAAACTCCGCAGCGGGCATCATACGGGAAGCGGAGGAGAAGGCGCGGACGATCCTGGAGGAAGGAGAACAGACCTGCCGCGAGATCGAAAAAGCGGCGAAGGAGAAGGCGGCTTCCCTCAGAGAGGATATTCTGACAAAGAGCCGGTCCGCTGCCCGCATGGAGCGCAGGCGAGAACTGCTCCGGGAAAAACAGAAACTGATCGGAGAAGTTCTGGACGAGGCGAAGAAGTCTCTATCAGCACTGGACGGCAGGGAATATTTTACCCTCATCGCGGAGATGCTGAAAAAATACGCGCAGCCGGGAGAGGGTGAGATCTGCTTTAACGAGAGAGATCTGAACCGTCTGCCGGAAGGATTCGAGGAAACCATCTCTGAAATCGCCGGTGCGAAAGGCGGCAGCCTGACTCTCAGCCGGACGCCCTGCGGGATCGGAGGCGGTTTTATCCTGGTCTACGGCGGGATCGAAGAAAACTGTTCTTTCGATTCTGTTTTCGCGGATGAGAAGGAACG
>DWXL01000235.1 GCA_019119235.1 Candidatus Blautia excrementigallinarum
TTCCCGGGAGGTGCAATTTTGGAACTTCGTACACTTCGCTATTTTCTGGCGGCGGCACAGGAAGAGAATATTACAAAAGCGGCAGATATCCTGCATGTGACTCAGCCAACGCTGAGCCGGCAGATGATGGACCTGGAGCGTGAACTGGGCGTGACTCTGATGCTTCGCGGCAAAAACGGCCTGACACTGACCGATGACGGTATCTTTTTCCGGCAGCGGGCGCAGGAGATCGTTGAGCTGGCGGACCGGCTGGAAAAATCTTTCGTGGAGCGGCAAAACAATATCAGCGGA
This sequence comes from Candidatus Blautia excrementigallinarum, assembly GCA_019119235.1. Classification (GTDB taxonomy): domain Bacteria; phylum Bacillota; class Clostridia; order Lachnospirales; family Lachnospiraceae; genus Blautia_A; species Blautia_A excrementigallinarum. The sequence continues at coordinate 292 of DWXL01000235.1, forward strand.
ATGGTTGTGATCGGCGCGTCCGAGACGGTCGGAAGCCAGACGCTGGCCAGGCTGATCAAGGAGTTTTCCGGGAAATACCCGGCGGTGCAGTTCACACTTTATAATGAAACGGTAGATAACATCAAAGACCGTCTGGACAAAGGACTGGTAGATATCGGATTGCTGCTGGAACCGGTTGATGTGACAAAATTTGATTATGTCCGTCTGTCCCAGCAGGATACCTGGGGACTTCTGGTACGGGACGACCATCCGCTGACGGAAAAAGAATCTCTTACGGCGGATGATGTTGCTCCGTACCCTCTTATCCTGCCGCTGCGGGACAACATCCGTGTGGAGATTCTTCACTGGCTTGGGCGGGATGAAAAAGAACTTACGATCCCACTGTTTTATACGCTGCTTTCCAACGCCGCATTGATGGTGGCGGAGGGACTTGGCTGCGCGTTCTGTATGGACGGAGCGCTGGCAATCCGCAGCGATCCCCGTCTGCGTTTTATTCCTCTGGAGCCGCGGCGGGTGACGCACAGTGTACTGGTATGGAAGAAAAACAAGATTTTTTCTCCGGCGACCTCTCTGTTTATTCAGGAGATCAATCTGCTGAGAGCAATAATTGAATAACAGGCTGTTATCAAAGACCTCCGGGAAATTTCCCGGAGGTCTTTTGTGCGATACGACTGCAAGCAGCCGCCATGTTTGCATGAGCGGATATTTGCCGGACAACGGACAGAGAGCGGCATTAGCCGTGAGCTGCGCGGAAGCGCGCCCAGAGGAGGTCCGGAGGAGTCCGAAGGGGGAGTCCGAAGGGGGTCCGAAGGGATCCGAAGGGGAAATAACAAATCATTCATAAAATGTATGGATAAGGATTTGAAATAGGTATTAGATATTGATTAGAGAGTGCATTATAATTAATTCAGAAACCGAAAGATGTAAGTAAATATCAGAATGAGAGGTGAAAATATGTGGAAAAAATGTATGCGGCATGTCTGACGCTGGCTGTGGCAGTATCTGCCGGAATGCCGGCACAAAACGTACAGGCGTCAGAGGAACTGGTGGGGATTCAGGCGGCACTGGAATCACAGGCAGAGGAAGCCGCAGAGCAGAATACGGAAGCGCAGTCGGATATTCTTATCGCTTATTTTACCTGGGCCGAGAATGCTGTGATTGATGAGACGGTAGATGCGGTGACCTCTCCCAGTGTGACGGAGCCGGGAAACGTAGGACAGCTGGCGGGATGGGTACAGGAAGAAACCGGCGGCGACCTGTTTTCCATTAAGGTAACGGATCCGTATCCGGCGGACTGGGATGCCTGTCTGGAACGGGCCAATGAGGAACGGGGCAACAACGCCCGTCCGGAGCTTGAGGAAAACGTAAGCGGTCTGGAACAGTATGAAACAGTTTTTCTGGGGTATCCCAACTGGTGGTACGGAGTCCCTATGGCGCTTCTGAGTTTTCTGGAAGACAACGATCTTTCCGGCAAAGATGTGTATCTGTTCTGTTCCCATGGCATAGGCGGACTGGCAAACAGCGTAGAGCAGATTGCAGAAGCTTCGCCGGAGACTGTTATTTCCGATAATATTTTTGACTGCTATGAGGAAGACGCGTCATCTTCTGAAGACGCGATCCGGTCATGGGCGAGTGATCTGGGATATTCCCGGCAGAAAGAAACGGAATCAGATGTTTCCACAGCTGAACAACGTCAGATTTCCGTGCAGTTCGGAGAAAATACAGCAGTTTATATCCTGAACGACGGCAGCGCGGCTGATTCTCTCTATGAAATGTTGCCGCTGACTGTCGAAGTGGAAGACTACAGCAACAATGAGAAGAACGATTGAAGTATTTAATGAATAATCAGGAGGAAATTAGAATGGACAGAAAAGAACGGACCGAACAGAAAATGCAGGAACTTTTCCACAGCCACGCTGCAGGTGACGAAGGAACCGACGGCGGATTTATGCAGATCTTACAGGGCCATATCTTTGGAGATGTGTGCTATACAGGAAGCCTTGACAATCGTATGCGAGAGCTGGTCACAGTTACAGTGCTGACAACCCTGAGTACACTTCCCCAGCTGAAAGCCCATGTGCAGGCCAGTCTGAATGCCGGATGTACGCCTGTAGAGATACGGGAGGCGGTTTATCAGTGTGCGCCGTTTATCGGTTTTCCCAGGACACTTAACGCCATCGGCGCCATGAACGAGGTGTTTGAAGGAAATGGTATTCAACTGCCGCTGCCTTCCCAGAAGACACTGACCGGCGAAAGCGAGGACGAACGTTACCGGAAAGGTCTGGATATCCAGAATCCTCTCTACGGGACAGAGATTGCCGACCGCTATACCTGGCTGCCGGGTGATTTCGCTCAGGCAGTGCCCCGTTTCCTGACAGAACTATGGTTCGGCGATTTTAACACCCGCTCCGGATTGGACGGCAAGACACGCGAACTGCTCACTGTTGTGCTGCTTGCTGCGCTGGGCGGTGCGGAAGCGCAGGTCAAAAGCCATGTGAAGGGCGCGCTGAAAGCAGGTAATACCAGAGAAGAAGTAGTTTGCGCGCTGGTTCACGCAAGCGGCTATATGGGGATTCCGCGCCTGTTCAACGCACTGAACGCGTGCAGGGAATTATTGACAGATTAATGGAAGGGTAAGGAGCATTCACATGAAAATCGTTATTTTAGAGGGAAGTCCCAACAAAAACGGTTCCTCCAATCTGCTGGCGGAGTGTTTC
>DWXL01000236.1 GCA_019119235.1 Candidatus Blautia excrementigallinarum
ACCACGATGAAAAACTATGAGATAGCAGAAAAAGTGGGATTTTCAGATCCCCACTATTTCGGGATATCCTTTAAGAAGATGACGGGAACCACGCCTACAGAATACGCCAGGGAGAAACGGAAATGAGAGAAAAAGGACCAGCCGCGGCGCTGATCGGAAAATTCAAAAGTATACAGAGCGCCATGTTCGCGGCAGTGTCCCTGCTCATACTGGGGGCCGTGGCGACAGTAACCCTGGTGTCGATGAATTTTACCCGCAGCACGATCTTTGAGAATTCATCGCTGTATACGCGGACGATTATCCGGCAGATGAATCAGAATATTGATTCCTATATCGACTATATGGAGAATATCGCCTATATCGTATCCAGCAGCGAAGACGTGCAGGAGTACCTGTTCGGAAGCGGGGATACGGGCGCGGCCAGAGAAAGGATCCTGGGACAGTTTGAAACGATCCTGGACAGCCGCAGCGATATCCTTAACGTCGGTATTATCGGAACCAACGGGAGGATGCTGATCAACGAAGGGCGGGAGTCTGTCAATCCGGATCTGGATCTGTCCACACAGGAATGGTATACAGAACCGCTGAAAGCGGATGTGAGCGTCTGCCTCACCTCTTCCCATGTGCAGCATATCATAAGTGGACAGCGCCCCTGGGTGATCACTCTCAGCAGGGGGATCCGCGATCAGAGTTCCGGAGTGGAAAAAGCGGGCGTGTTTTTTATCGATCTGAATTATTCCGCCATCAGCGAACTCTGCGATCAGAATAATATCGGCAACAGAGGGTATGCCTTTATTCTTGACGCGGAAGGGAATATCGTCTACCATCCCCAGCAGCAGCAGCTTTACAATGAACTGCAGACGGAAAATATCAGTCTGATCCTGGAAGCGAACTCTGATACCGTGCTGACCGGCAAAGGAAAAAACGAGAGACTTTATACCCTGTCCCGGTCCGTGAAGACCGGCTGGACAACTGTGGACTGTGTGAATGTGGACGAGCTTCTTAAGGAGAGCAACAAAGCCCAGAGTATCTATGTGCTGATTGCCGCTGCCCTTGTGATCGTGGCTCTGTTCCTCACCAGATTTATCGCGGGAACAATCACCAGTTCCATCCAGCGACTCAGGGATTCCATGGCCAGGGTGCAGGAGGGAGATTTTGATATTCCAGACGTTGTGGAAACGTCGGAAAATGAAATTGGGAGTCTGACCCGTTCCTTCAATGTGATGACACGCAGGATCCGAGAGTTGATGGATCAGAATGTGAGGGACCAGGAAGCGAAGAGAAAGAGCGAGCTGAAAGCCCTTCAGTCTCAGATCAATCCGCATTTTCTGTATAATACCCTTGACTCTATCATCTGGATGGCGGAAGGGAAAAAGAATGAAGAGGTCGTACTGATGACGGCTTCTCTTGCCCGGCTGCTTCGCCAGAGTATCAGCAACGAGGACGAAGTCGTCCCCATTGCCCAGGAAGTGGAGTATGCAAGAGGATACCTCACCATACAGAAAATGCGCTATAAGGATAAGATGGAATTCCAAATCGATGTGGATCCGGCGATCCTTCATATTAATCTGATCAAACTAGTTCTTCAGCCGGTCATTGAGAACGCGATCTATCACGGACTGAAATATAAAGAAAGCAAGGGCCTTCTTATAGTAAAAGGATTTATGAAGAATGGAAACGCAGTGCTTCAGGTGATCGACAACGGAGTGGGAATGGATGAGGAAACGCTGGCGCACATCTATGACAGGCACAAAGTAAACTACCAGTCCAATGGCGTGGGTGTCTATAACGTACAGAAGCGTCTGCAACTGTATTATGGAAGCGCTTACGGTATTACTTACGAAAGTAAAGTGGGCGTGGGAACGACGGCTACGATCACCATACCGGGAAATCAGGAGGACAGCAGTGAAAAAATATAAAAAATGGATAATTGCCGGAGCGCTGATCGTCCTGGCGGTATCTATATGCGCCGGATATTATATAAGAAGAAAAGAGAGAGAAAACAGGAGTTATTCCCTGGTTTATATCCCGAAAGTGATCGACGGGACCAATGATTTCTGGTCGTCCCTGATCCTGGGAACAGAGATGGCGGCGCAGGAATATCATGCGGAACTTGAGATCATGGCGCCGGAGGATGAGAACGATGTGGAGGGCCAGAACAGATTCCTGCAAAAAGCTATCGAAATGGAACCGGACGCGATCCTTTTCTCTCCCTCCAGCTTTACGGAATCCGATGGGCTTCTCCGGGAGGCGAAGGAGAAAGGGATCCATGTTGTTTTCGTGGATTCCTATACGGAACAGGATATCCAGGATATCACTGTCGCCACAGATAATATAGAAGCCGGAAAGATCCTGGGCGGATTTGCTGCGGGACTTCTGGATCCGGGAGACCAGATCGCGGTGGTGGCACATGTAAAAGGTGTTTCCACGGCTGTGGAAAGAGAAGAAGGGTTCCGCGCAGGTCTGGGAGATCTGGAAGAGGGCATCACAGATGTGGTTTACTGTGATTCCAGTTATGAAAAGTCCTACTCCCTCACAATGGAACTTATGGAAAAATATCCAGACCTGAAAATGATCGCAGGTATGAACGAATATTCTTCTGTAGGAGCCGCCCGTGCTGTGAAAGAGGCAGGTATGGAAGACCAGATCATGGTGGTGGGCATAGACAGTTCCCAGGAGGCCGTGCAGCTGATGGAGCACGGCGTATTTAAAGGGATCGTGGTGCAGAAGGCTTTTAAGATGGGGTATGTGGGGGTCCGCGAGACCATGCGCATGCTCAGGGGAGAGGAATATGAGACGGATGTAAATTCCGGATGCGAACTGGTAACGCCGGAGAATATGTATACCGGTGAGATCGAGAAGCTTCTTTTCCCGTTCAACACCCTGAAAGCATCTGCAACGGCCGTAAATACAGGCACAAATGGCGAAATAGACTGAAAATACAAAAGGTTAAAAATTTACAGTACAGTAAATTTTTAACCTTTTTTTGTAAGATATTCTATTACATTTTTACCCTGATTCAAGGTATGATAGAGGAAACACAGCGGTGTATAAAACGTAAGGAGGGAGAAAATTGGAAAAGCTGAAACAAAATCCAATTGTTAAGAAACTTGGCCTGAACAGGATCCTGCTCGTGTGCATCCTGATCCTCATGTTTGTGGCGTTCAGGGCGGTTCTCGGAAGCAAATTCCCGGTAGCTGACAGTATCAGATCTACTCTGAACTATGTGTACTTCCTGGGATTTCTTTCACTTGGTGTAACATTCGTTATTGCCACAGGAGGAATTGATTTCTCCATTGGACCGGTTATGTTCTGCTGTGCCCTGGTTTCAGGATACTGCATGACAAGCTACGGTGTTCCCATGGCATTTGCCATGGTTCTCTGCGTGCTTATCGGTCTTGCGTTTGGAACCTTTAACGGATGGATGGTATCTTATATGTCTGTGCCGCCGTTCATTATTTCCATGGCGTCCATGAACATTGCGAAAGGTATCGCGTCAGTATTTACCAAGACACAGTCCGTCAGCTGGCCTCAGAGTTCTGACCCGGTAAACGGCTGGTTCAGAAACATCGTATCCGTAAACGGATTCCCGGTAGGCCTGATTATTTTCCTTGCTGTTGCGGTTCTCTGCGGAATCGTGCTTTACAACACGAAGCCGGGACGTTATATCCTGTGCCTCGGATCCAACAGTGAGGCGGTACGTCTTTCCGGCGTCAATACGAAGAAGTGGAGAATGCTCGCATACATGATCTGCGGTCTTCTGGTCGGAATCGGCGCTCTGTTTTTTGTTGCTACATATACTACTGTTCAGCCGGGATACGGCGACCAGTACAACAACGAAGCGATTGCGGGCTGCGTAATGGGCGGTACGTCAATGGTTGGCGGTCTTGCCTCCATCGGCGGTACGGTAATCGGCGTGTTCATCATTTCTCTTCTTCAGCAGGGCATCATGGCATTCGGCCTTGGTAAAGGACAGCAGATGATCATTACCGGTATCATCGTTATCATCGCAGTTTACGTTGACGTTTCTGCAAGACGCAGAAAGAACTGATCAGGAGGGAGGATGCGACAATGGGTGAAGTTATTTTAACTATGAAGGACATTGATAAGTCCTTTCCTGGAGTTCATGCCCTGGATCACGTTAACTTCGAAGTGAAACGCGGCGAAGTACATGCGCTTATGGGAGAGAACGGCGCCGGCAAGTCCACTCTTATGAAAGTTCTTACCGGTATTTATCAGAAGGATTCCGGTTCCATTACCTATAAGGGAAAAGAAGTGGAATTCCACAATACAAGAGAAGCTCAGGATGCAGGCGTTGTTATCGTGCACCAGGAGCTGAACATGGTAGGCGACCTGACCGTTGCCCAGAATATTTTCATCGGACGCGAGCCGAAGAAGGGCTTCCGTATCGATGACAAGAAGATGATCGAGGACTCCAAGAAGCTGTTCCAGGATCTGAATATCGAGATCGACCCGAGAGAGAAGATGCAGAACCTTACTGTAGGTAAACAGCAGATGTGCGAGATCGCGAAAGCAATCTCACATAAAGCGGAGGTTATCATCTTCGACGAGCCGTCAGCAGCGCTGACAGAGAAAGAGATCGCGGATCTGTTTAACATCATCAGAGACCTTCGTGAGAAGGGACTGGGAATTGTATATATCTCCCACCGTATGGATGAGATCAAGGTGATCACCGACCGCGTAACCGTCATGCGAGACGGAGGATACGTGGGAACCCTGATCACTGCGGACAGTACCAAGGAAGATATCATCAACATGATGGTTGGCCGTGTGATCTACGAAGATCCCAAGGAACACAGCATGGTTGCTCCGGATGCTCCGGTAGTTCTTAAAGT
>DWXL01000237.1 GCA_019119235.1 Candidatus Blautia excrementigallinarum
ACGGCATTTTTTCCACAGTATGATTTCTGTATATAACGAAACGGAAAAAAAGCATGGTGAACACGGCGGAGAGAAGAAGTATCATGGTAAGAATTTTTTTATCTGCTCTGTCTTCCAGACAGATATGGATAAGATATGTATGGATAAAGACCGGACTGGCATGATTGGTAAAAGTAAGAAGGTATTGGGCCTCTCTTTTTCCGATCTTTCCGTGTCTGTACATATCCGAGGTGATCTTGGCTCCCATTGGGTAGCCGCAGAGCAGTCCGAGTATAAGCGCGTACGCGCCGGAGGGAGACAGGCCGAATAATTTTTTCCATAACAGCTTTGCGGGAGCGGTAATTTTTTCCGCAGTTTCTGTATGTATCAGGATCCCGGTGAGGATCATGAAGGGCAGAAGTGTGGGAAGGAGGGTGTTCAGCCAGAGATTCAGGCCGTCTCTGGACGCGGCCAGCGCTTCCCGGGGATATTTCAGAAGAAATCCCAGCAGCAGAATGATCACTGCTGCAGATAATGATCGTTTCATATACAGCCGCCGTTTTCTTTTATCTTATGGCGCGGCTGAATTAAATATGAAAGTAAATGGAGGAAACCGATTATGAGAGTATTGGAAAACTGTGAACCGAAGAAAGTGTTTTACTATTTTGAGGAGATCTGCGGGATTCCCCACGGTTCCGGAAACACGAAACAGATCAGCGATTATCTTGTGAATTTCGCGAAAGAACACAATCTGGAGTATGTACAGGATGAACTGAACAATGTGGTGATCTATAAGCCCGCTACTGCCGGCTATGAGAATGCGCCGACTGTGATCATCCAGGGACATATGGATATGGTATGTGAAAAAAGACCGGGCATGGATCATGATTTCACAAAAGACGGTCTGAATATTTCCGTAAAAGACGGATTTATTACGGCAAACGGAACCACCCTGGGCGGCGACGACGGAATCGCTGTTGCATACGGTCTTGCGCTTCTTGACAGTGATGATATTGCGCATCCGGCTCTGGAGGTTCTGATCACCGTAGATGAAGAGATCGGACTTCTTGGTGCGGTAGGCCTGGACTGCAGCGTGCTGAAAGGAAAGAGACTGATCAATCTTGACTCCGAGGCGGAAGGCAGCCTCTGGATCAGCTGTGCAGGCGGACTTTCCGCGATCAGCAGGATTCCTGTACAGAGAGTGCGGGCAGAAGGCGAGAAGATCCAGGTGAAGATCTGCGGTCTAACGGGCGGACATTCCGGATCCGAGATTGACAAGAAACGTGCCAACGCCAATGTTCTTATGGGAAGATTCCTCTATGGCCTTCAGAGAGAAGCTGAATATGAGATCATTTCCATGGAAGGCGGCCAGAAAGATAACGCGATCACCAGAGAGGCAGTCACAGAGATCCTTGCCGATAAAAAAGACATTTCTGCGATTTATGCCTACGCTGATAAGGTTCAGGGTGAACTGAGAGAAGAATATACAGGCAGCGACGCAGGCATCACGATCCAGATCACAGAAATGGGCGCTGCAACTGAGAATGTTCTTCATCCTACCAGCAGAGAAAAAGTCCTTTTCTATCTGATGGAGATTCCTTTCGGTATCCAGAAGATGAGCGGAAGTATTGAGGGACTGGTTGAAACCTCTACCAATATCGGTATCGTAAAACTTTCCGAAGACGAGTTTTTTGGAAGTTCAGGCGTAAGAAGTTCTGTGGAAGCCGCACGAGACGCTCTTTCAGACAAAATCCAGTATCTTACAGAGTTCCTGGGAGGCTCTTATGAAATCCAGGGCGCTTATCCGGCATGGGAATACCGCAAAGATTCTCCGCTCCGCGACAAGATGGTTGCCGTATATGAAAAAATGTACGGAAATAAACCTGAAGTAGTTGCGATCCATGCAGGTCTTGAGTGCGGTCTTTTCTACAAGAAGATCGACGGACTGGACTGCGTATCTCTTGGACCGGATATGAAAGATATCCATACTTCCGAGGAAGTTCTGGACATTGCGTCCGCCGGACGTGTATGGGAATATCTGGTCAAAGTTCTGGCAGATCTCAAAGACTGACAGTCAAATCAGACACTAAGGTTAAAAAACAGGGTCTCAAAATCCGTGAGCGGATTTTGGGGCCTTTTTTATTATTATCCTGTATGTCGGCATGAAAGAAATTCACATATATACAATGTGAGAATATGATTATACTGTAGCGTCCGTGTATAGCGTGCAACGCGATTCTGACCGCTGAAATCCCTGCGGTTGGGATCTGCGGGTCTGGAAGGAGACTGCCGGATGAAAAAACGCGACTGGATTTATCTTTTTTTCGTACTGATTCCCTGTGTATGCTTTCTGGTTTCACTGGAATTTTTTATCCGCGAAAGAAGCAGTGTGTCTGTGCTCGACAGGGAAACCTGTTTTTCTGAAGGATTCCGGGAACAAAAGATATCTCCGGAACTGTACCGGGAACTGAAAGAACAGGAAACAGATAAGATCTCATGGACAGAATTCCTTGCTGTTTCTATGCTGGAAGGCGGCTTCAGCCCGGAAAAAATATCCGGAGGCCGTGAAAGATATCTGAAATATAAAAAAGAAGACTTCCTGTTTCTGGAAGAATGCTACAGGGCTATATGGGGCGATATAAAGTATTTCCCTGTTGCTTCCGAAGATATTTTCTTTGAAAACACCTGGCTGAAGCCTGTGGAATATGAGGCGGCGGAACATCATGAGGGAACGGATCTGGCCGGCAGCGTAAGATCATCTGGCTATTACCCGGTGATCAGTATGACGGACGGTACGGTAGAAAGAGCAGACTGGCATTCCGGATACGGATACAGTTTCGTCGTCCACGCTCCGGAAGGAGGCGACTTTTTTTACGCGCATCTGGATTCCTTTGACAGAGAATACGTCACAGGAGAGGAAGTGAGAGCGGGAGATATCCTCGGATATATGGGAAATACCGGATTCGGACCGGCTAAAACAAAAGGAAGGATCCCTGTCCATCTTCACGTTGGAATATACATATCCGGTCCGGACGGGGAAAACATCAGTGTGAACCCATACTGGATTTTGAAGATTTTTGCGAAAAAAACCAGAAAGTATACATATTAACGTTAATATTTTATCAGAAGTATGTTATAATGGTTTGTGCTGAAGAGATTACAGCCTGCAAGGAGTGATTTACATGGAAATACAGTTATGGAGAAGACTTTTATGTCCATATGAACTTGCTGTCAGGGAACTGACGGTGAAGTTTGAGCATATTATCAAAGAATACAAGCTGAATGATCTCTATTCTCCCATAGAACAGGTGCGCGGCCGTGTAAAGAGCGTTTCCAGCATTCTGGAGAAGATGCAGAGGAAGCACATTCCTCTGGAGCGTATGGAGGAAGAGGTGGAGGATATTGCCGGCATACGGATCATCTGCCAGTTTGAAGAGGATATAGATACTATCGCCGCTCTGATCCAGAACCGCAGCGATATGACGATAAAGAGTGAGAAGAATTATCTGAAACATATTAAACAGAGCGGTTACAGAAGCTATCATCTGATCATTTATTATACAGTGGAAACCATTAACGGACCCAAGGAGATTCAGGCGGAGATCCAGATCCGGACAATGGCCATGAATTTCTGGGCAACCATCGAGCATTCTCTCCAGTACAAATATAAAGGAGAGATGCCTCTCCATGTGGCGGAACGGCTGAGTAATGCCGCAGACGCAATTATCGCCCTGGATCAGGAGATGTCTTCTGTGCGCAGCGAGATCATGGACGCGCAGAATTCTTCAATGAACCAGTCCAATCTGATCAAGGATATCCTCATGAGTATTGAGAATCTTTATAAGGTTGCAAACAAACGGGAAGTGGAGAAGATCCAGAGCGAGTTCCTGCGGATATTCCAGATGCGGGATCTGCAGCAGTTGGAACGGTTCCACAGACAGCTTGATATTATTGCTGAGGGTTACCGCGCCCAGTCAGCAGTGTTTTAGGAGCGAATCGATGCATCGTTTTTTACCGGTTACAGAGCAGGAAATGAAAGAGCGGGGCTGGGACAGAGTGGATTTTGTCTATGTGACAGGGGACGCTTATGTGGACCATTCTTCCTTTGGCCCCGCTATCATCAGCCGTCTTCTGGAGAGCAGGGGATACAGAGTGGGAATGATCCCTCAGCCGGACTGGCGCAGAAAAGAAAGTATCCAGGTGTTCGGCGAACCGCGTCTCGGTTTTCTTGTGAGCGCGGGAAACATGGATTCCATGGTGAATCATTACACTGTCTCCAGGAAGCACCGTCACAGAGACGCCTATTCGCCCGGAGGAGAGATGGGGCTCAGGCCGGATATGCCTACAGTTGTATACAGCAACCTGATCAGGCAGAGTTACCGTGATACGCCCATTATACTTGGCGGTATCGAAGCGAGCCTTCGCCGTCTTGCTCATTACGATTACTGGAAGGACAGGATCCGCCGCAGTGTTCTTATCGATTCCGGAGCGGATCTGATCTCCTATGGCATGGGAGAGCGGTCGGTCCTGGAGATCGCGGAAGCGCT
>DWXL01000238.1 GCA_019119235.1 Candidatus Blautia excrementigallinarum
ATGCCGATCTTCTCGAACATATCCAGCGTTTTCTGAGCAAGCCTTCCTTTGGTAAGCGCCACTGTAAGATATCTCATGTCAGCATTCCTCCTTCCTGCGGCGGACTGCTGTACGCAGGCCTTTTTTACGCATTTCACGGGCTTTAAGTATCACATCCCGACGGGTTTCGTCCGTATAATACAGCACCGTGATCTCATCCTCGCCGGGAACGTCAATCTTCTGTCTGGAAAGAGCGGTAAGCAGGCTGTCAACCACAATGACGAATCCTGTGGAAGCCGCCGGTTTGCCGAAATGCTTCAGAAGCTCGTCGTACCGTCCGCCTTTTACCAGAGGTTCTCCTGTGCCGTAAGTATACGCCTGAAAAATAATCCCTGTGTAATACCGGTACTTGCTCACCATACCGAAGTCAAAACTTACATATTTCTCGTATCCGTATAGTTTCAGGATCTCATAGATCTCCTCAAGTCTCTCCACAGCCTTCAGCGCTTCCGTATTATCCGTAAGGGATCTGGCCCGGTCAAGAACCTCAACGGAACCGAACAGCTGAGGAAGAGCCTGGAATGTCTCCGCCAGGGACGGATCCAGCTTCTGTTCCTTCAGAAGTTCCTCTACTCCGAAATAATTCTTCTGGGATATAAGGGCGCGCAGGCTCTCTTCCGCTTCCTCGTCCATTCCCGCCTCCGCAAGAAGGGATTTAAAATAATTTACCTGTCCCACGCTGACCTGGAATTCCTTCAGACCGGATTCCAGAAGACACTCCACAGTCATAGCGAGAAGTTCGGCGTCAGCTTCCGCAGAACTGTCGCCGATACGTTCCACTCCCATCTGAGTGGTCTCTTTCAGCCTTCCCTGATAACTGGAACTGTTGGTGAAAGCCTGTCCTGTATAGGATAAAGTAACAACATCTTTATCCGGCGAAAAATACGTGGCGCAGGCCCTGGAAACCGAAGGAGTGAAATCCGGCCGGAGCACAAGAGTATTCCCCTCCCGGTCAAAAAACTTGTAAAGGTCTTTTGAGGGGATAGTTCCCACTTCCCTGCTGAACACTTCAAAAAACTCAAAGGTGGGCGTCTCGATCTCCTCGTATCCGTAACGGAGAAACACCTGGCGGATGCGGCTCTGAAGCTGGTGCTTCCGGCTGCACTCTCCGTTATATATATCACGAACACCCTCGGGGGTGTGAAAAATACGCTGCATATATATCCTCCTTAACCGCGGCAGTTTCGCTTTAGTCTGCTAACATATTACTATATGAAAACAACAAAATTATAGTAAATTATCAATATCTTGTCAATCCCGGAATTTCCTGACGTCTTTTCGTGTGGATCATTCCTGAGATCCTTCTTCCCGCAGCCGGAGATCTGTTTTTATTCCTTCCAGATAGGGAACCAGAAAGCCGCTCTGCTTCGTCAGATAAAAAGTTTCCTCCAGTTCGTCACGCCGGAAACTTTTGCGGCCGCCGGATTCCATTCGTTCCCAGAAATCCAGAAGCCGCCTTAAAGGCAGATAATAAAACAGATCCTCATTGCTGAAAAAGAGCAGGAAGAAAGCGATTCCCCCCTGCTCTTCGAATCTGCGCATAAATGAGACCTGATGGGGATGGATATTGCTCAGAGGAAAAGTATCCGTACCGCATTCCTTCGCGTCGAAGCATACCGGAATCCCCTGTACGGCGCCGATATAATCCACCGTACTCCTCTGTTCAAAATAGGCCAGAGAGATCTGTCTGTGTTCCTTATCCATCTTAACCGGCGTAATAGGCGTGGGAATCTTCTGGATCAGCGCCAGACGCTTCTCCGCATACTGTTCGTTTGTCCTGTTTACCAGTTCCTCCAGGGTAGAACCCCGGAGTCCCCTGCTGTTCCATGTAGCCATATCTGTCCGCCTAGCCCAGAAGTTTGATGGACGGGAAGTAACGGATCACCGCTTTTCCAACGATCTCGTCAAAAGTTACAAATGTATTGTCCCAGTAACGGGAATCACGGGAATTCTCCCGGTTGTCTCCCAGCATGAAGTAGCAGTCCTCAGGAACTGTGTAGGGACCGTAGTTTCCTGTGGGCGTTTCCGGTACGAAGCTGTCGTCCAGCGGCTCTGAAGAACCGTCGATATACACCTTGCCGTCCCGGATCTCTACCGTTTCACCCGGAAGTCCGATCAGTCTTTTAATAAAAAGCTGGCTTTCATCATCCGGGTATTTGAAGATGATAATGTCATATCTCTCGGGATCCTTCAGTTTCTTGGAGATATGATTTCCAAAGAAATCAAAGTTGATCCCGTAGGCCATACGGAATCCGAAGATCCTGTCGCCTGTCATAATGGTATTTTCCATGGATTCCGAAGGAATCTTGGCGTTGATCAAAACCACATTATTTACGATCAGGACCACCACTACCACAATGATGATCATTTTTACATAATCCCATATTGTACTCCAGATTTTCATAATAACTCTCCTCTAATTGTTCTTCCTTCAGTATATGACAGAAAAGTTCCGGCGGCTCTGCGAAAAAAATCTTACCGGAAAGATGGTCAGGCACTTCCTGGCTTCGCGGGAACTCCAGACGGTAAGCATGAAGAAGCTGGTGCTTCAGTCCGTACCGCTCACGACAGATCCGGTTGTATCTTTCGCCGCCGTATTTATAGTCGCCCATAAGCGGATGCCCTTCAGAGGCAAGATGCGCGCGGATCTGATGGGGCCGTCCTGTAACAAGGCGGATCTTCAGAAGCGTGACCGCTCCGTTATCTCCCAGTGGAGTATAAACCGTCTCAATGGGCAGAGCGCCATCTTTCTTTTCTCTGTATACTGTTACTTTATTATATTTTTGATCTTTATGCAAATATCCTCTGATATGTTCTTCGTTTTTTATAACGCCTTTTGCCAGCGCAAGATAGTCTTTATGAAGAGTTCTTCCGCGAAAAAGCTCCGACAGCGCCTGCAGCCCGGCAAGGCTTTTGCCCGCCGCAACGATCCCGCTGGTATTCCGGTCCAGACGGTTGCATACGGAAGGACGGAAAGTAGCCAGGTCATTCTCTGTCAGAGTTCCCCTCTCCAGAAGATACCCCGTGATATATTCCACCAGAGAGGGCTGTCCGCTTTCATCAGGCTGGGAAAGCATTCCCGCCGGTTTATTTACCAGAAGGATGTCGGGGTCCTCATAGATCACGTCCAGGTCACAGACAGCCCGCGGAGCCTTTGTTTCCTTTGAAAACTTCTGAAAAGTCTCGTCGCTTAAAAACAGCTTCACCTGATCTCCCGGATTCAGCTTCTCATTTCCCGTCGCCTTTTTTCCGTTAAGGGTAATATTTTTTTTGCGGAGCATTTTGTAAAAAAAACTCTTCGGCGCTTCCCGGAGAAGTTTTGCCAGATATTTGTCAAAACGCTGTCCCGCCTCGTTTTCTTTAATAATAAATTCTTTCATGATCCACCTACAGACAGATCGCAAGGATCGTGTGTTTGATCAGTTCGTTCCGGGAAAGATCCGGATACTTCTCATCCGGCGTAAACTTAATGCCTTCTTCCAGGGAAGCTTTGTGGACGTTCATGGAATCCAGCCGTTCCAGATAGGGATTCAGATCACGGAAAATCTTAACCGTAGATTTGAATCCGTTTCCTCTTAAGATCTTCTGGGATTCTGTTTCCATAAAGGATACGTCGATCTTCGGATCGCTGCTGTATCCTACCGCCAGATTTCCGCAGACGGCGAACGCGTCGATAAATGCGCTCTTTTCATAAAAAGTCATATACATCTCATAGGACATCACAAGGCTGCCGGCGTGTTCCCGTATCCTCCGGTAAGTCTCTTCCTTCATGACCGGCGAACGGAACAGCATGATCAC
>DWXL01000035.1 GCA_019119235.1 Candidatus Blautia excrementigallinarum
ACCATCGAAACCACCGGAGCGGGCGACACCTTCTGCGCAAGCACACTGAACTATGTTCTGGAGCACGGCCTTGAGGATCTCACAGAAGAAAATCTGAAAGAACTCCTCACATTCGCCAACGCCGCCGCTTCTCTGATCACCACACGAAAAGGCGCGCTTCGTGTAATGCCCAGCCGTCAGGAAGTCCTGGATTTTATTGCTTCACGGCAGGGATAATTCCCGCAGGATTTTCTAAATAAAACCTAAAAGAAGGATGTATCCATTTCAACAGCAATGGATCATCCTTCTTTTTATGGGCTTTTGAACCAAGAATCTTCTTATTTCACTACGCGGACTTTCGCTACGCCTTCCACTGCCTGCAGTTCATCCAGAGCCTCTCTGGAAACGGCGCTTTCCAGATCGATCAGTGTGTAAGCGTATCCGCCTTTACTCTTGTTGGTCATATCCGCAATATTGATTCCCTCGTCGCCCAGAATCTTTGTAAACTGGCTGATCATATTGGGGATATTCTTATGGGTAATGGCGATCCTTCCCACTGTTACGCAGCTTCCCATGTCACAGTTGGGGAAGTTCACGGAGTTTTTGATGTTTCCGTTTTCCAGGAAATCTCTCAGTTCTTTTACCGCCATCACCGCGCAGTTTTCCTCAGATTCTTCTGTAGATGCTCCCAGATGGGGAGTGACAAGGATTCCTTCCCTGCCGGCTACCAGAGGATTGGCAAAGTCCGTCACATATTTTTTGACTTTGCCGCTCTCAAGGGCTTCGATCAGAGCTTCCTCGTCTACCAGAAGATCCCTTGCGAAGTTGAGAAGAACCACTCCGTCTTTCATCTTAGAAAAGGCTTCCCTGTCGATCATCTTTCTTGTACTGTCAAGAAGAGGAACATGGATAGTGATATAGTCACACTGGCTGTAGATCTCATCCAGAGTTTTGCTGTGTTTGATCGTTCTGGAAAGATTCCATGCGGCGTCGATAGAAAGGTAAGGATCGTATCCGTAAACTTCCATTCCAAGATGTGTGGCGGAATTAGCAACCATGGCACCGATGGCTCCCAGTCCGATGATACCCAGCTTCTTGCCGCTGATCTCGCAGCCAGCGAACTGTTTTTTCTGTTTCTCCGCCAGCTTGTCGATGTTTTCCTTATCCTTCTGCTGAGCGACCCACTCGATCCCACCTACGATATCACGGGATGCAAGGAGCATTCCGGCAAGCACCAGTTCTTTTACGCCGTTGGCGTTGGCTCCCGGTGTGTTGAACACTACGATACCCTTCTCCGCGTAATCGTTCACAGGGATATTGTTTACGCCTGCGCCTGCGCGGGCAACAGCCACAACAGAATCGGAAATCTCCATGTCATGCATTTTCGCGCTTCTGACAAGGATAGCGTCCGCGTCGTCCGCTGTGTCTGTTTTTTTATAATTATCGCTGAACATATTTAATCCGACTTCGGAAATAGGATTAAGGCAATGATACTGAAACATTACGCATTCTCCTCCTCAAATTTTTTCATAAAGGCAACGAGCGCCTCCACGCCTTCTTTCGGCATGGCGTTATAGATGCTGGCTCTCATTCCGCCCACGGTCCTGTGGCCTTTCAGATTCACCAGGCCCGCCGCTTTTGCTTCTTTTACAAACTTCGCGTCGAGATCTTTGTCTCCGGTGACAAAAGGAACATTCATGAGAGACCGGGAAGCCGGCTCTACAGTTCCCTTAAAGAGGCTGCTCTGATCCAGGAAATCATAGAGGATCTTTGCTTTCTCTTCATTTCTTCTCTTCATCTCTTCCAGTCCGCCCATGGCTTTCAGCCATTTGAAGACTTTGCCGCAGATATAGATGCAGTAGCTGTTGGGCGTGTTGTAAAGAGATCCCGCGTCCGCGTGGGTCTTATAGGTAAGCATGGTGGGCGTTCCCGGAAGAACGTCCTCTGTGATAAGATCCTCGCGGATGATCACGATCACCATGCCGGCCGGTCCGATATTCTTCTGCACGCCGCCGTAGATGATTCCATATTTGCTTACGTCCACCGGCTCGGAGAGGAAGCAGGAGGAAACATCCGCAACCAGAGTTTTTCCTTTGGTATTGGGAAGCTGTTTGAATTTCGTACCGTAAATCGTATTGTTCTCACAGATATACACATAATCCGCGTCAGGGCTTACCGGCAGGTCGCTGCAGTCCGGAATATAGGAAAACGTCTTGTCTTCAGAAGAAGCGATCTTGTTGACTTTTCCATATTTCTGGGCTTCCTGGTACGCTTTCTTCGCCCACTGTCCGGTAACGATATAATCCGCCACCCGGTTCTTCATGAGATTCATGGGGATCATGGCGAACTGCTGAGAAGCGCCGCCCTGGAGGAACAGCACTTTGTAATTATCCGGGATCTTCATAAGATCTCTCAGATCCTGCTCCG
The DNA here is from genome assembly GCA_019119235.1 of Candidatus Blautia excrementigallinarum. Lineage (GTDB taxonomy): Bacteria > Bacillota > Clostridia > Lachnospirales > Lachnospiraceae > Blautia_A > Blautia_A excrementigallinarum. Next base: position 2,407 of record DWXL01000035.1, read on the forward strand.
CTTCGTCGATGATCTGCTGGAATTCCGGGCTTCTGTGGCTCATCTCCATAACAGACATTCCTGTTCCCTTATAATCCAGCATCTCTGCCGCGGCTTCCTTCAGCACCTCTTCCGGCAGCACGGCCGGTCCGGCGGAAAAATTATAAACTCTTCCCATTTTTCAAATCCTCCTCGTCAAACACATTATCAATATTGTCGCCTGCCGCCACCATGGGGAACACGCTGAGATCCTGATCGATCCAACAGTCCAGAACGACGGGGCCGTCAGAAGCAAGGGCTTCCTTAAGCGCAGGCTCCACTTCTTCTTTCTTTGTCACGCGGATCGCTTTTGCTCCCATACCTTCTGATATTTTCACAAAATCCACCGCATCGTTTAATATTGTATGAGAATATCTCTGTCCGTAGAACAGCGTCTGCCACTGCCGCACCATGCCGAGCACATGATTGTTGAGCACGATCTGTACAAGAGGCCTGCCGCATCGCACCGCAGTCGCGATCTCATTCATATTCATACGGAAACATCCGTCTCCCGCGATGTTGACAACTGTTTTATCCGGACATCCCATCTTCGCTCCGATAGCCGCGCCCAGGCCGTATCCCATGGTTCCCAGGCCGCCGGAAGTAAGAAAAGTTCTGGGATTTTTGAACTTGTAATACTGAGCGGTCCACATCTGATGCTGTCCCACGTCTGTTGTGACGATAGCGTCGCCGCCGGTAAGCTCATAGAGTTTCTCGATAATATACGGGCCGGTAAGCTGCGTATGATCATAACTCAGCGGGAATTTCGCTTTCATTTCCTGGATATGTTCGATCCATTCCGGATGCTGTTTCTCCGGGATCACTTCCAGGAGACGCTTCAGAGATTCTTTCAGGTCTCCTTCGATATATGCGTCCACGATCACGTTCTTATTGATCTCCGCTCCGTCGATATCCAGCTGAAGGATCTTCGCCTGTTTCGCAAATGTTTTCACATTTCCGGTAACACGGTCGCTGAATCTGGAACCCAGTACGATCAGAAGATCGCACTCGCTGACGCCCAGATCCGACGTCTTCGTACCGTGCATTCCCAGCATTCCCGTATATAAGGGATCCTCTCCGGAGAAAGCGCCTTTTCCCATAAGGCTGTCGCACACCGGAGCCTGTATCCTGTGAGCCAGCTCCCTGATCTCTTCGGATGCGCCGGAGATCACTCCGCCGCCGCCCACAAAGATGAAGGGTCTCTCTGCCTGGCGGATCATCTCCGCCGCTCTCTCCACGTCCTCTTTATGGATCTCGCTTGTCTCTCTGTTTACCGTAGCGGGACGCCGGGGAGTGTACTCGCAGGTTCCTCCCGTCACATCCTTGGTCACATCCACCAGGACGGGACCCGGACGGCCGCTTTTCGCAATATAAAAAGCCTTGCGGATGGTGTCCGCCAGTTTTGTGATATCTTTTACAATGTAGCTGTGTTTCGTCACAGGCATCACGATCCCGGCGATATCTACCTCCTGGAAGGAATCCTTGCCAAGAAGCGAGGTGCCTACGTTGGCGGTGATGGCCACGACAGGAACAGAATCCATATAAGCCGTGGCGATCCCTGTCACAAGGTTCGTGGCTCCCGGACCGGAAGTGGCGAAGCAGACGCCTACTTTTCCGGTAGCCCGCGCGTATCCGTCCGCCGCATGGGACGCGCCCTGCTCATGGGAAGTCAGGACATGATTGATCTGATCCTTATATTCATAAAGAGCGTCGTACACGTTCAGGATTGCTCCGCCCGGATAACCGAAGACGGTGTCCACGCCCTGTTCTTTCAGACATTCTACAATAATTTCTGCACCAGTAAGCTGCATTCCGTTTCCTCCTTACTCTGCCTTTGGTATCTCCAGAATCGCGCCTCTGTTGCCGGACGTCACCATAGCCGCATATCTTGCCAGATATCCGGTGGTCACCTTCGGCTGGCGGGGCTGCCATTTGGCTTTTCTCGCCTGCATTTCCTCATCGGAGACTTTTACTTCCAGCTTCAGATTCGGGATATCGATACTGATGATATCGCCTTCTTCAATAAGGGCGATAGGGCCGCCCACTGCTGCCTCCGGCGAAACGTGTCCTATGGACGCTCCCCTGGAAGCGCCGCTGAAACGTCCGTCTGTGATCAGGGCGACGGAGGAGCCCAGCCCCATACCGGCAATGGCGGATGTGGGGTTCAGCATCTCTCTCATTCCCGGACCGCCTTTCGGTCCTTCGTAACGGATCACGACCACGTCGCCTTCCACGATCCTGCCGCCTTTGATCGCCGCGATAGCGTCTTCTTCACAGTCAAAGACTCTCGCCGGTCCTTCGTGTACCATCATCTCCTCCACAACGGCAGAACGCTTCACAACGCCGCCGTCCGGAGCCAGATTGCCTTTCAGCACCGCAAGGCCGCCTGTCTGGCTGTAAGGATTGTCGATGGGGCGGATCACCTCGGGATTCAGGTTTACACAGTCTTTGATGTTCTCGCCTACTGTCTTCCCTGTCACTGTCATGCAGTCTGTGTGAAGGAGTCCTTTTTTGTTCAGCTCGTTCATCACCGCGTAGACGCCGCCGGCTTCATTGAGATCCTCGATATAGGTGGGGCCTGCCGGAGCAAGATGACAGAGATTCGGAGTTTTCTCACTGATCTCATTTGCAAAACTGATATCGAAATCCATCCCGATCTCATGAGCGATCGCCGGAAGGTGAAGCATACTGTTGGTGGAGCAGCCAAGGGCCATATCCACGGTCAGAGCGTTCAGGACCGCCTCCTTCGTCATGATGTCTCTCGGACGGATATTCTTCCTGTACATTTCCATTACCTGCATACCCGCATGTTTCGCAAGACGGATACGCTCGGAATATACCGCGGGTATGGTCCCGTTGCCTCTCAGACCCATTCCCAGAGCCTCGGTGAGGCAGTTCATGGAATTGGCGGTATACATACCGGAACAGGATCCGCAGGTGGGGCAGGCTTTGTTTTCAAACTCTGTAAGCTCCTCTTCCGTGATCTTGCCGGCCGCGTAGGAGCCCACCGCCTCAAACATACTGGAAAGACTTGTCTTATGGCCGTGGATATGTCCTGCCATCATGGGGCCGCCGCTGACGAACACGGTGGGAACATTGATCCTGGCCGCAGCCATCAGAAGGCCCGGGACATTCTTGTCACAGTTGGGAACCATGACGAGAGCGTCAAACTGATGGGCGATGGCCATAGCCTCTGTGGAATCCGCGATCAGATCTCTGGTAACAAGAGAATATTTCATTCCGATATGTCCCATGGCGATACCGTCGCAGACGGCGATTGCCGGAAATACCACCGGAGTTCCGCCCGCCATGGCTACGCCCTGCTTAACCGCGTTTACGATTTTATCCAGGTTCATATGCCCGGGTACAATCTCGTTATAGGAACTTACGATTCCAACCAGAGGACGTTCCATTTCCTCTTTCGTCATTCCCAGAGCGTTGAACAGGGATCTGTGGGGCGCCTGCTGGGAGCCTTTTTTTACTGCGTCACTCTTCATCTCACATCTCTCCTCACTTTAAATCTTATTATCAGACGGATATTACCGATATCCGCAAAATATTATTCTGGACTCTTAAACAGCCGCAGCGATGAGATCTCCCATCTCTTCGGTTCCAACCTGTTTACATCCCTCCGACATAATGTCGCCGGTCCTGTAACCGTCTGTAAGGACCTTCTGGACTGCCGCCTCCACTGCGTCCGCTTCTTTGTCAAGATCCAGGGAATAGCGGAGCATCATGGCCGCGGA
>DWXL01000239.1 GCA_019119235.1 Candidatus Blautia excrementigallinarum
TGATCCTGATGCAGTTTGCCGCCGAACCTGTGGTATCTCTGTTTACAGACAGCACGCAGTCTGACGGCGCGGAGGTGATCCGTCTGGGCGGCCAGTATATGCGGGGATATGTATGGGACTGTATATTTGCAGGCGTCCACTTCAGCTTCAGCGGTTACTTCTGCGCCTGCGGAAGATCAGGGCTTTCTTTCCTCCATAATATTTCCGCGATCCTCCTGGTACGTGTGCCCGGCGTTTACCTGACTTCCTTATTTTTCCCGGACTCCCTGTTCCCAATGGGGCTGGCCACCTCCATGGGATCGCTGCTTTCTGTGATCATCTGCGTGATCGCCTATACCGCCATTCTGTCCGGAAAGAAATCTTCTTTTTCTGGAAATCATGTATAGGGTATGTTACAATGACTGTATATATATATTTTAACGTAGCAGACACCACAGAAAAGGATGTGATGGGCAGACAGATACCAGGCGGTATCTCACGCCGTATAACTATGCAGAATAATATTTTTGATAAACCATCAGAAATGCTCAGATCTATTTTGTCAAAGGACCAGCTTTCTTTCTGTGAGTATCGGTTTGAGGAAGATCTTCTTATCTCCTATGGCAATGATCTGAAAATACAGAAGACCATTCCCGGATATCTGGCGCATATTGAAGCCGATTCTCAGGTTCATCCGGACGACCGCTGGAAACTGAAAGAATTTTTTCAGGGAAAAACGAGAGGTGAAGTAGAAGTCCGTTTACAGACAGATGATTCTTTAAAGAAACTGCTTTTTCAGGTATATCCGCTGGATGGAATCGATATCTCCCGGCGTTTTATGTTTGTTATCCGGGACATTACCCTGCAGACAGACAGGGAAGCCCTTCTGGAAGACCGTGCCATGAAGGATTCTCTCACCATGCTCTATAATCATTTTTTCGGCCGGGAACTGGTCAATGAATACCTGAACAATAAAGATCCTTTTGCTTCCTGCGGCCTTATCGTTCTCGATCTGGATTATTTTAAATATGCAAACGATACCTACGGTCATCTTTTCGGAGATCAGGTACTGGTAGCACTGGCGAACCTGCTCCGTCTGCTTTTTGATGAAAAAGATATCCTCATACGGGCCGGCGGTGATGAATTTGTCATTTTCCTGAAAGATATCAGCCATACAACACTGGTCAAAAAAGCCATGCATCTGATACAGGCTGTACGGGAGCTGACCTTTAAAGACAAGACCTACACTATCACCTGCAGCGCCGGGGTATGCTTCCTCGCAGAAAATATTTCCGGTTACTCTTATGACCAACTTTTCGAGAATGCAGACTGGGCGCTTTACCGCGCAAAGGAAAACGGCAGGAACCGTTATGCATTCTGCGACAGTCTGCAGAGGTTTGAATTATCGGACAGAAATATTTCTTCAGAGAGCAATATTGATATCCGTTATCTGCATAATGATATTATTTCCACAGCCTTTGAGATTTTCGAAAAGCAGAGCAGTTTTTCTGTTGCCATCGAACTTCTCATGAAGGTGATCGGATACCGTTTTCAGCTTGACCGGATCACTGTCATCCGCACTGATGTTAAAGAAAAGAACACTTCCCGGCAGTATCAGTGGGTGTCCGAATACGCTCCGGAAGCTCTCAGCACACCCGGCAGCTTTACAAAAGAAGATTTCCTGACTCTGTTCCAGAGTTATGACGATAATCAGACTACTGTTCTCCAGCATGACAATATGGGAATGTATTCCCCCGACGGGGCTGCGCTTCTGATGCAGGGCGGAGCCAAGACGGTACTCTACGCGGCGATGTACTGCGAGGGCAAATATACAGGCGCCATATCCTATGTCGTGTGCAGAGAAAAGCGCTACTGGTCCAAGCAGCACCGCAAGGAGCTGGGAGAAGTGACGAAAATCATTTCTGCACATCTGGCCAGAAGCCAGGCTGTAAATCAGGATTTTGACAGTAAATACAGCTGGACAGAATACGACAGTCTGACCGGCCTGCTCTCTTTCTCCCGTTTCCGCGTGGAGGCAGAGCATCTGATCGTAGGCGAGTATGCGCATTCTCATGCAATGCTGTACAGTGATTTTGAGAGTTTTAAATACTTCAATCAAAAATGCGGCTACAGCGTAGGCGATCAGCTTCTGAAAGAATACAGTAACTTTTTTATAGAAAAAGTGGAACATATTGAATCCATATTTTTTACCAGGATAATCTCTGATCAGTTTCTGATGCTGCTTCCGTATAAAAACAAAGATGAACTTATACAGAAAACGGACATGTACAATCAGCAGTTTATGGAGCTGCAGGCTGAGAAATATCAGGGAGCCCATATCCGTATCCGAACGGGTATTTATTTTATTGAACCCGGATGTCTCAGCGCGTCTCAGGCTATCGACGCCGCAAATTATGCCAGAAAACATGTAATCCATTCTTCTCCCGTATCTGTGCGGGTGTATGACGACACTCTGCAGCAGCAGCAGAAACTGGAAAACGAGATTATAAACGGTATCAGTGAGGCGTTTGAGGAACACCGTTTCCAGATTTATCTGCAGCCAAAAATATCTCTGATAACAGGCGAAGTAGTCGGTGCGGAGGCCCTTGTCCGCTGGAAGACAAAAGACGGAAAACTTCTTGCGCCGGATGCATTTGTTCCTCTCTGCGAGTCCAGCGGATATATCGAGGAACTGGATTTCTATGTATTTGAGCGTGTAGTGGAATTTCTTGCCCTTAACCAAAAACTCGGCCGAAGGCAGGTGCCTATTTCCGTAAACGCTTCCATATTGCATGCTTCCGATCCACTGGCCGTACAGAAGTACCTCCGTATCCTGGAAAAACACCAGATCGATCCCAGATACACGGAAATAGAACTGACTGAGACTGCTACCGTAGAGAAGTATGAAAGCGCGAGGCGCTGGTTCAGGGAGCTGCGCAAAGCGGGAATCCATACGGCCATGGATGATTTCGGAGCCGGTTATTCTGTGTTAAATTCCGTTATCGATATCCCGGTGGATACGGTAAAGCTGGACAGAGCTTTTATCCAGAACTGTGAAGCCAGTTCCAGAGGAATCTTCTTCCTGCAGAAACTGGTGGATATGATCCGCGGTCTTGGCTACAATGTTGTATGCGAGGGCGTGGAGACCCAGGCACAGTTCGATATCCTGAGAAATACCGGATGCGCGGAAGGGCAGGGATATCTGTTCTCCAGACCTCTGTCCATAGAAGATTATGAAGACTTTGTCTATCATACCGGCAAAAATATATAAATAA
>DWXL01000240.1 GCA_019119235.1 Candidatus Blautia excrementigallinarum
ATCTGAAAAAGAAACTGAAGGAATACTGCGACAGAAGATAGCGTCAGTATACAAAGAAACAAATCGACCATGAAGAAAGACGGCTTCCGACATCTGTGACCATAACAGTCATGGATGCGGAAGCCTTTTTAGATTTACGCAGGGGCGCTGCCGGCATATTCGGTAAGCGCCCCATAGAAATCCGGATATTCTTTTTTCAGCCGGATCAGGTTCCCGGAGGCGTCCAGGAAACAGTGCTCGGAATGTGCCTGACAGACAGTCTGTCCCTCAGAATTCTTCATTGTGTAGACAAGTTTCAGCCGTACTCCCTTAAATTCCGCGATGGAGACCTGGATGGAGATCTTCTCTGAAAAACAGGTGCTGACCATATATTTGCATTCTACGGCGGTAACAGGGGAAACGATACCCAGGGATTCCAGCTTTACATAATCCCATCCCATCTGCGCGAGAAAGTCAATGCGGGCTTCCTCCATCCAGCGGATGTAGTTGGAGTGGTGGGTGATCCCCATTTTGTCGGTTTCATAGTACTGGACAGTGTGAATGTATGGTAAAAAAGTTTTCATGTCATAACCTCCGGATCGTGATAAATTTACAGCCAGAACAGGCCTCTTTTTTTATTAAATCACCATTTTGATCTGAAAGCAATGAGAAAGCGGGGCGAAAAAAGGATTTATTATCGTCCGGAGTATAAAAAGAAGAGAAAATCGCAAAATTTATAAAATATTTTCTCAAAAACTATATATAAAAGTATATAAATTATGGTACAATTAAAGTCGCGAAAAGGTTTGTAAACTAATTTGTAAGGAAGGTGAGCAATTGGAAAACTATACCAAGTATAAGTTGAAGAGTAATGATGAACTGACATCTTTACTGGCCGATAAAGACAACCTGTTTATCATTGCCTGCAACAAGTGCTTCAAGGAATTTGAAACCGTGGATGAACCGGACTGTGGAGAATTTGAGAAGCTTGCTGCGGAACAGGGCAAGACCGTCACAGGCAGCGCGAAAGTGGATTTTCTCTGCAACAAGATTCAGACGGAGAAGAAGCTCCAGGATATGATCCCGGAGGGTACGGAGAATGTGTTCGTGATCTCCTGCGGCCTGGGTATCCAGACGGTTGCGGATCTGGCAGGGAAGCCGGTATTCGCCGCCAGCAATTCGCTGAATTACAGAGGCCATCACGGAATGGCGCTGACAGAGCGCAGCTGCGACGCCTGCGCCCAGTGCTATCTGAATATTACAGGAGGCATCTGTCCCATCGTAGACTGTTCCAAGAGCCTGATCAACGGACAGTGCGGCGGCGCGAAGAACGGCAAATGCGAAGTGGACAGCAATAAAGACTGCGCATGGGAGAAGATCTATCAGAGACTGGAAAAGCAGGGACGCCTTGAGGAATTCCTGAACCAGCCGGTACAGATCCGCGATTACTCGAAGATCAACTTCAAAGCGATCAACGACTATGTGAAAGCTGCCCGTGAGAACAGACTGGCAGGTTACTACGGCGGCGTTCATCCTTCAGAACGCAAGGAATTTACGGAGCATCTTCCCCTTAAGAAATTCCCGGATCCGGAAGTTGTGGTCATTCCCCTTTCCATGCATGCGGGAGCTCCCGCGGAACCGGTTGTCCAGGTGGGAGATACCGTTAAGGTCGGCCAGAAGATCGGCGAGGCGGCGGCGTTTATCAGCAGCCCTGTACACTCCAGTGTCAGCGGAACTGTAACCGCCATAGAAACGCGCAGACACGCTACAAGAGGAGAGTGTCTGTCTGTTGTCATTCAGTCGGACGGCAAAAACACTCTGCATGAATCCGTGCAGCCGCATAAGGCGCTGGAGGATCTGACGCCGGATGAGATCGTGGATATTGTACGTGAGGCCGGAATCGTAGGCATGGGCGGAGCCGGATTCCCCACAGCTGTTAAGCTGAAACCGGCCAAGCCGGTGGATACCGTTCTCCTGAATGGATGTGAATGCGAGCCCCTTCTGACCGCGGATCACAGAGTGCTTCTGGAATATGCGGACGACGTGATCTATGGCCTTAAGGCAATGATCAAAACCGTAGGCGCGGAAAAAGGTATCATTGTGATCGAAGACAATAAGCAGGACGCCATTGAGCTGATGGAAGATAAGACTGCCGACTGTGAGAATATCGAAGTTGTTGCCGCGAAGACCAAGTATCCTCAGGGAGCTGAGAAGATGCTGATCAAGCGTGTGCTGAAGAGACAGGTTCCAAGCGGAGGACTTCCGGCGGACGTAGGCTGCGTGGTTGCCAACGTCAGCACCACCAAGGCAATCTCCGACGCTATACAGAAGGGAATGCCTCTTATCGAGCGTGTTGTGACAATGACAGGCGAGAGACTGAAGAATCCCGGCAATTATATCGTGAAGATCGGAACAAGCACCAAAGAGCTGATCGATTACTGCGGCGGAATCACAGGCGGCGACGTAACGATCAAGGCGGGCGGACCGATGATGGGATTCGACCTTTCTGATCCGGACGTTCCGATCATGAAGGGATCTAACGGAATCATTGCAGTGGATACCGACCATACGGCAGAGCAGCCCTGTATCAAATGCGGACGCTGCGTGGACGTCTGTCCCATGGAGCTTTCTCCTCTGTATTTCTCAAAATACGCGGACGAAGAGAACTGGCAGGGCATGAAAGAGAAGAACGTTATGGATTGTATCGAGTGCAGAAGCTGCGAATACATCTGTTCCTCCAAGATTCCGTTAGTGACGAAGATCAAGGCCGGCAAAAATGCAGTAAGGGGGATGAAGTGATATGTTAATTACCCAGTTAAAAGATAAAGAAACGATCGTATCACTGACAGAAGGTAAGAAAGTTTTTATCATTAACTGTCATGGGTGCAAGGAAGTTCATTTCCCGGAAAAAGAAGCGAAAGAGCTTCAGGATGAGATGACTGCAGACGGGAAAGTTACAGGAATCCTGACAACAGACTACATATGTAATCCGGACAATCTGAAGCTCCGTCTTGAGAAGCACGCGGAGGAGATCAAGGCGGCGGACGCGGTCCTTGTACTTTCCTGCGGCGTAGGCGTACAGACGGTTGCCGGATATCTGGAGGACAAGCCGGTATATGCGGCCTGCGATACTTATCCGCTGCCGGGCTTCCAGGGAGTAACGCCGCTGGAATACGACTGCGATCAGTGCGGTGAGTGTTATCTTAACCTGACAGGCGGGATCTGCCCGATCACAGCCTGTTCCAAGAGCCTGGTCAACGGACAGTGCGGCGGCTCGAAAAACGGCAAATGCGAAGTGGACAGTGAGATGGAATGCGGATGGGAACGCATCTACAGACGGCTTGCGCAGCTTGGACGCCTGGATGTGCTGAAATGCCCCACACAGGTGCGCAACTACGCAACGGATGAAGAAGTGTCCAAAGCCGAATAAAGAAACTGTTGAAATTTTTATCAGGAATGATTAGGAGTATATATCATGAAAATTACAGAAGCATTTGAGCGCGGAGAATTTGTAGTAACTGCGGAAGTAGGACCGCCGAAAGGATGTCACATAGAAAATATGCTGGAGGAAGCGAAGACTTATCTCAGCGATATCACAGCAGTCAATGTAACAGATAACCAGTCGTCAGTTATGCGTCTTGGTTCCCTGGCTGTCTGCAAGGCTCTGAAAGACGAGGGACTGACCCCTATTTTCCAGATGACCTGCCGCGACAGGAACCGTATCGCTTTGGAATCTGATCTTTTGAGCGCTGCAATGTTCGGAATCGAGAATCTTCTGCTTCTTACCGGAGACCATACGAAGCTGGGAGATCATCCTCAGGCGAAACCCGTATTTGATCTGGATTCCGTATCTCTGATCCATACGGTAAAACAGCTGGAGTCCGGCGTGGATCTGGGCGGAAACGAGCTGGTGGGCGAGCCGCCGAAATTCGCAAAAGGAGCGGTTGTTTCTCCCTGCAGCGATTCCGTTGACGTTCAGCTCGCCAAGATGGAGAGAAAGGTTGCCGCAGGCGCCGAGTACTTCCAGACACAGGCCGTATACGAGCCGGAGAAATTCATTCAGTTTATGGAAAAAGCGAAACAGTTCGGCAAACCGGTCCAGCTGGGTATCGTAATCCCGAAATCTGTAGGTATGTGCCGCTACATGAACGCGAACGTTGCCGGCATCCATATTCCGGAAGAGATGATCGACGAACTGAAAGCTGACAAAGAGAAGACAAAAGCGGGAATCACAGGCGTGGAGATTGCCGCCCGCATCATCAGAGAATGCAAGCCGTACTGCCAGGGCGTACATATCATGGCAATGGGCTGGGAGTCTAAAGTACCGTCGCTTCTTGAGCAGGCGGGACTCAGATAAGAATATTGTAAGAAAATGGCCGAAGGTCCGGTATGGGCTTTCGGCTGTTTTGTAAGTTAAAGGGAAGAAATGTCCCTGCCGACAATGACGAGTCATTTTTATACGACACCTGAACAGGTATTTTACTTATATAAAATATCAGAGCGGAGGTGCGGATAAGAATGAAAGGATATAATACTGAGGACGGATATATGGGATATGTGAACGGAGAGTATCTGCTCTTCGCATGTGAAGCTGATTACAGAGAATGGATGGAAAACTAATCGGGAGGGAATAACTATGAAAAAGAAAACAGGAAAAAATCAAAAGGAGATAGCCGCCTGCTGAAAGGCGGCGGAATGGAGATTCTTATGAGTAAAGCATATAACAACCCGGCATTGTCCCTGGAGGCAGGATGCAGCGCTCTTTCCTGGACAACGCAGGATGGAAAACATCTTTGGGGACGCAATTATGATTTTGACCGTCTGGCAGAGGGAAGCGGGATGACCTTTCTCCCCCGGGGCACATCGTATTTCGGAGTGAACGGTCCGGATGGAACGGCGTTCCCCTGTACGTCGAGATACGCCTGCGCCGGGATAGGATTGCTTCTTAAACCAAGTCCGGTCCTCTATGAAGGAATCAACGAGAAGGGACTTATGGGAGGCCAGCTCTATTATCGGGGATTTGCGGAATATGCGAAAGACTGCCGGGCGGGTACACAGCCTCTGCAGCCCCCGTTCCTTGTTTTTCACATGCTGGCGCAGTGCGCTTCTGTAGAGGAAGTGGTCCGCTGTCTGGAAGAAGAACTGACTCTGGTAGACGTGCCGATGATGGGAACAGTATCTCCTCTGCACTGGGCTTTCCATGACAAAAGCGGGGAAACCATTGTGGTGGAACCGGATAAAGAGGGCCTTCATATCTACCGGAATACCCTCGGGGTAATGACGAACAGCCCGGGATACCCCTGGCATAAGATGAATCTTTTGAATTACGCAGGCATCAGGGATCTGGACTATCCTTCGGTGGATCTGGACGGAGAGTCTCTGGAGCAGTGCTTTTCCGGAAGCGGAGCCCAGGGGCTTCCCGGAGACTGGAGTTCGCCTGCCAGGTTTGTGCGGCTGGTATTTCTGAAAAAATACGCACTTCCGGGAAAGGATGAAGAAGAGGGCGTGGGACGGATGTTCCATCTGTTTCAGAGCGCAGCCTTCCCTCTGGGGCTTGTACGGGTAAGTCACAAAAGCCATGTGACAGAGCTGGATAAAGATGTAGTTCCTTATGATTATACGGTGTATACCAGCATTTACTGCGGGGAATCTCTCCGCGCGTACTGGACAACTTATGAAAACCAGCAGATACAGTTTCTGGATCTGGCTGCTCTTACAGAGCGGAAAGAACCGTTTTCCATTCCTCTTGGCCGGGAGCCTGTATTTAAAAACGCAGCGCCGGATCTGTAAAAGTCCGGCTGTATCAAAGCAGATATAAAGGAAAAAGCATTATGTTTCATATTATTCCGGGGAACTTTTTTGTTCCCCTGTCATCGCCGAATAAAATTGTATACTGGGACTGCATCTGCAAGCTGTACTCTGTGATGGAACATCAGCTTTCTTTTGGCGTAGAAAGAGAAGTGCTGGCGGACGAACTGCAGTACTATTTTGAACAGTCCGCAGCGGCAGATATTGTGGACGAGGACTTTTCCGGCGCGGACAGCAGAGGGAAAGCAAACGGAATCCTCAGACGGCTGGAATTTTATGGATGGATCGAAATCGAGACGAACAAAAGCTATGTGCAGAGGGTAAATTTTAAAGATTACTCCGTGAAGCTGATCCGTACCCTTTTAGATATCGCGGAAGGAAAGCAGATTGAATATCAGGGATATATTTATACGATCTACAGTCTTGTCCGGTCCAATACAGATCATCCGGGAATCGTACTGATGCAGATTCTGGAAAATACAGACCTGCTGATCACCGGGCTGAAAAACCTGAATTCCAATATCAAGCATTATATCGACGATCTGACGCGGCATAAAACAGTGGCAGAGATCATGGACGCGCTGTTTAACGATTATATTACTAATATTGTAGATAAGGCGTACCACCGGCTTCTGACTTCGGATAACGTATCGAAATTCCGTCCGGAGATCATCGAAAGACTGGAAAGCCGGAGCAGGAGCCGCTCCTATTTGCAGAAGGCTTCAGCAGAGATCGCGGAGATGCAGGAGATTCCGGAAGAAGCGTCCAGGGAAATGGTATTTAAGTACCTGCATGAAATTATAGAAGCCTTTCGAAACATGGACGATATTCTGAACGAGATCAACCAGAAAAATACCCAATACCAGAAAGCGGCGGTCAACAGGGCAAAGTTTCTGCTTTCCGGAGACGAGGACGTGCGGGGACAGTTAAAAGAGATCCTTCTGGGAATCCATGAAAAGATCAATGAAGAACAGATGAATCTGGGCGGTATTTATGAGATCAGTTTTCTGGAGGAACTGATCCGCCTGTATTCCTGTAGTTTTCTTGACGAGAAATCCTTTTATTCGCCTACAGAGGGGCGTAAGGAATTTGTTCCCCAGAAACTGGAAGGACATGAGGTGGACGAGGAGGCGCGGCAGCAGAAGCTCCGGAAAATGATGGAGAAAATGCAGAGAGTCTTAAGCACCGGAAAAATTGAGGCTTATGTGATGGAACAGCTGGGAAAACGTCAGGAGATGACGGCTTCCCAGCTTCCGCTGGAAAGTGTGGAAGACTTTGTGAAAATTATTTATATACGCCTGTATGGTCAGAGAAAGAACCTGAAATATCAGGTGGAGCCGGGAGAGATAACGGAAGTAAACGGGTTCCGCTTCCGGGATTTTAAAATTGGGAGGAAATAGCTGTGGAACTGCTGGATAAAATGCTGCAGAGAGATAAAGAGAATTTCCGGAGGATATGCAACCGTCTGCTGTCCTGCTGTTTTCTCTGTAAATCCAACGGGTCAAATAAATCGGATTATTATTTTGTGCTGAAATACAGAAGTGAATTTAAAACTTATCTGGAGGTTCTCGGTTATCGTCTGGAAATAAATGAAGAACTGGGAGTGATCCAGCTTACCAATGACTATAATTATAACCGGCTGAACCTGAAACTGTATGAGTCGGTGATCCTTCTGATCCTGCGTATTCTTTATGATGAGAAAAAACGGGAATTATCGGTGAGCGATGAGGTGATCGTAAATCTTGGCGATATCCAGGACAAATATCTGAGCCTGCAGATACGGGAGAAAATGATCGACAAAACTACAATGCGGAACGCTCTGAGCATGCTTCGCAGATTTCAGATTATTGAAACGCTGGACAGGGATCTGGGAAATGAAGAATCCAGAATTCTGATCTACGACTCTATCCTGATGGCAGTGCGTATAGACGATATCCGGAAAGCATATGAAAAACTGGAAATCTACAGAAAGGGAAAGCAGACAGATGAAGAAACTGACGAGAATGAAACTGATCAACTGGCATCGGTTTGAAAACTGTATCATTGATTTCGGTGATTCCACTCTGCTGTCCGGAGAAAACGGAGCGGGAAAATCCACGCTTCTGGACGCGATCCAGTTTGTGGTCACCTGTTCTGCCAGTTCCTTTAATAAGGCTGCTCATGAAAACGGCAAGAGAAAACTTACCGGATACATTCGCTGCAAAACCGGAAGGGAGAACCGTCCATATGAGCGCACCGGAGAGGTGACCGCTCATGTAGCGCTGGAATTCTACGAAGAAAGCAGGCAGAGATATTTCATTGTGGGCGCGGTAGTGGATTCGGCTTCGGAAGGACAGGAAACCGTAGGCCGTTACCTGATAGATAACGTCAGACTTTCAGAAGATATGTTCTTTAAGAAAGATCATTCGCCCAGATCCATTTCGGAATTCCGGTCCTATAATAAAAAAATCAAACAGTGGATGAAGACCCAAACAGAGGCTAAGAAGGTGATCAAAGCCAGATTCGGCAGGATTGAGGACAAATTTTTCAGCCTCATTCCAAAGGCGCTGGCCTTTAAGCCCATTGATGATATCAAGGACTTTGTGTATTCCTATGTTCTGGATGAAAAAGAAGTTAATATTGACGTGCTCAGAGAAAATGTGCGTACATATCAGGATCTGGAACGGACGCTGGGATCTGTGCGGAGGCGCATGGAAAAACTGGAACAGATTGAAAAATTCCATGATGAAGCTGCAGACCATATCCGTAAAGATGAAATGTATGTTTATTTTCTGGCGAAAGCGTCTCTGGATATCACGAAGAACCGGATCAGGAAGCTTCAGGCCGAGATGGGGGCGGAGGAATACCGTCTTCAGGAAACGGAAAGAGATCTGGAGGCCGCAGTAAAGGAAAAAGAACGGCAGCAGGAGATTGAGACAAATCTCCGGGTGGAACTGAAGCAGAATAAAGAGTTTCTTGCTCTGGAAGAGCAGGAAAAAATCCTGGCGCGTCTGAAGGAAGAGGAGAAGACTTATCTGCTGGAGAAAAGAGAACTGCTCTCCAATGTGAAAAAGTCATTGAAAAAAGCGGCTCAGCTTCTGGAAATCAAAGATGTGGATGAATGTGTCGCAGAATATAAAGATATTTTCGAAAGAATAGAAACTGCAGAAGATACTGCCGCCGCCAGAGAAGTACTGGAGCAGATGATCCGGTATAAAAAGAAAATGTATGATAAAGTGCAGAGGAAGATGGCGGAAGAACAGATCCATCTCCATGCACACCGTCAGGAGATGCAGGAGCTGGAACATAAGATCAGTGATCTGGAAAGGAAGAAGCTTTCCTATCCGGAGGCGGTAACCAGGCTTCTGGCGGAGATTGGAAAAGAATTTGCCAGACTGGGAAGAAAAGCGGAACCCTGCGTTCTCTGCGAGGCTCTGGAAATCTGTGACGAAAGCTGGCGGAACGCGGTAGAGGGCTATCTGAATACCCAGCGTTTTTATGTGCTGGTGGAGCCGGAGAACTTTGACATTGCCCTGGGGATCTACGACCGGCTGCGGCGGGAGAAAAAAGCTTACGGCGCAGGGCTGATCAACGCCCAGAACATGGAGCAGTACGACAAGGCGCCGGAAGGTACGCTGGCAGCGGCGGTTACTTCAAAAAACAGATATGCAAGACGCTTTATCAATATGGTTCTGGGCAAGGTGCAGATGTGCGGGAGATATGAAGATCTGAAAAAATATCCGGTCTCCATTACAAGGGAATGTATGAAGTACCAGAACCGGGTTGCCAGCGCAATCCGTCCTGAAATTTTTAAAGTTCCCTTTATCGGAAAGAACGCTTTTAAAGTTCAGCTTGAACAGGCCCGGGAAGAAAAGAAAAATCTTGCGGATCTGATTGAAAAGAAAGAAAAGAACCTGAGGAACCTGGAACAGATCACAGAACCGTTGGAAACAGATGAGGAAATTGATATCCGTTATCGGCTGGATGTGATCGGCAGGCTGTCCAGAGTACAGTCTGACATAAAGAAGTGTAAAGAGAATATAAAAACACTGAAACAGAATTCCACCCTGATCCAGAAACAGATCCAGTTGGAGGCTCTGGAAAAAATCCGGGGAGAGCTGGAACAGAAGGTGGGGAATCTGAATAAAACTCAGGGAAGGATCCAGGAAAAAATCGACGAGAAGAAGCGTCTGATCCTGGAAGGCATGGAAGAAGAAAGAGGAAAGCAGGCAGAGCTTACGGAAATCGAAGAAAAAGCGGGACAGTCGGAGGAACTCTGGCAAAAAGATTATGAAAAGCAGACCGCGCAGAAATCTTATGCCCAGTTCCGGGACAATTTTGAACGGCGGCAGAAAGCAAACTGGACTTTGCGGGACAAAGCCATCGAGCAGATGCAGAGCCGCATGATCGAATATAAGACGGAATATAATTTCGG
Source organism: Candidatus Blautia excrementigallinarum (assembly GCA_019119235.1). Lineage (GTDB taxonomy): Bacteria > Bacillota > Clostridia > Lachnospirales > Lachnospiraceae > Blautia_A > Blautia_A excrementigallinarum. Next base: position 10,202 of record DWXL01000240.1, read on the forward strand.
AGCGGCGCCTACCATGGCGGGATTTCCGGAATTTGAGGCAATATATGAACGGCTGCGGACTTCGGAGCTTCTGGATTATGAGGAGAAGGTACAATCTGCGAGACAGTCTGCCGAGGATGAGTTCCGGGAGCAGTTTCTTGCCAAGCTGCAGGAAAATATGAAACAGGCGCAGAATGAGTTTAAAGAGCTGAATAAAGCGTTAAAGGATATCGTGTTCAGCAATGAGAAATATGAATTCCTCTATATGCCGAGCCGCAGGCACCGCAGATATTACGATATGATCATGGATGATTTTAATATGGTTCAGGGCGAATCTATTTTCAGCGGAGTTTTCCATGAGACGCATAAGGAAGTCATAGAAGAGCTCTTTGACCGTCTGACGATCGATAATGACAACAATGCGAAGACTCTGGATGAATTTACCGATTACCGCACCTATATGGATTACGATATCCGGATCCTGCATACGGACGGAAGCTATTCTCTGTATTCCAAGGTCTGCGAAGAAAAGAGCGGCGGGGAAACCCAGACGCCGTTTTATGTAACGGTGGCGGCCTCTTTCGTCCAGCTCTACAGCAACAATATCGGCGGCGAAGCCGCGGGCCTGGTAATGTTCGACGAGGCCTTCAACAATATGGACGACGAGAGGATCGGAGGCGTCCTGGAGTTCCTGAACAGGCTTCCCCTGCAGATGATCATTGCCGCGCCGCCGGATAAAATCCAGTATATCAGTCCGTCCATGCAGGAAACCCTGCTTGTCATGACCGATGAAAAAGTAAGCTATGTGGAGGAGTATTTTAATGGCGCGGTTTGACGTCAGAATCCTGAATAAGCTTCTGGATTCCTATGAGCGCAGCAGTCTGGCGAAAGGAACAAACAAAGTTGCGGTACATATCGATTTCCGCTTCAGCAAAAAGTCTGTTCCGGAGTACTTTGATGAGAGTTCCCTTGCCTTTGAGGAAATCCATGCCTGCGCTCACGAACTTGAAGATAAGGGATTTGTCCGGATTGTCTGGAAAAAGGGAAAAGAAGACCATATCATCGAAAAGCTGGTGCTGAATGAGAAAAAAGTCAAGGAAATATATCAGTATCTGGGAAGAACATCTCATGAGGATTATGTCAGGAATACGCTGAAACTGGTTGGAATTCTTCGGGAACAATGTACCGCGCCGGTTGCCGGGAAACTTCTTGACTGGCTTGATGAACGGCTGCGCGGGGATCTCCCGGTAAAGGAATTTATTGATCTGACCTGTCCGGAAGAAACGAAAAAACTGATCCGGGCGGTTCAGGCGGTAGAGGAAAATGAAGAAGAAAACTATATAAGAGAATTTTCCATCCGGAATTTCTCAGACAGCAAAACTTTTGAGCAGATGTGCGGGAAAATCGGCAGGATCTTCCGCAGATTTTCGCCGGAATTTGCAGAGGCGGATACAGAAGAGATACTGGCGGAATATGGAATTTATCATATGCCCAATTATATTTATCTGAAAGGTCTGGGTACGCTTGCGCTGGGAAAGGCGGAAAAAGAATTTCTGGATCTTTCGCTTCTGCGACAGGGAATCGGTCTTTCCGGCGACGATCTGTCTGATATCCGTATAACAGGAAGAGAGAAAATCAGAAAGGTAATTACGATAGAGAATCTTACCACCTTTTTCCGCTGGCAGGAAGAGAACGCTCTGATCATTTATCTGGGCGGCTATCACAATAAAGTCAGAAGACGCCTGCTGAAAGAAATCTATGAAACTCTGCCGGATGCGGAGTACCTGCATTTTGGAGACATTGATGTGGGCGGTTTTGAAATTTACCGGGATCTCTGCCGGAAAACGGACATTCCTTTCCGCCTGTACCACATGGGAATCGAAGAGCTGGAAACATACCGGAATTATGGAAAAAAACTGACGGAGAACGACAGGAAGCGTCTGAAGCTTCTGCTGGAACAGGCAGAGAAAGAAAAGGCGGAGTATGTTCAGACGCTGAAATATATGGAAGATCAGGGAATTAAGCTGGAACAGGAGTGTATCAGTAATTATGGAACCGGAAACTGCTATGTAGAAGCAGTTGTATAAAAAACAGAAAGGAATATGCATTTTATGTCAAAAATTATAGAAATTGCTCCTCTGGCGGCAAAAGAGGACAAGTTGGAACAGATTTCGGAGTATCTGGAAGAGCTGAAACATGAACTGGGAGAAGTGTTGGAGGAGTACGAGGATGAGGGTGCGGACAGCAGTAAGCTGGATGCTCTGACAGAAGCGCTGGACGCACTGGAAGATGCATATGACGCCATCGATGAAATTGTGGCGGAAGAACTATAATCTGAGAAGGAGAATCCTCATGTACGAATTAATACAGATTTCGGAACAGAGCTATTATATTCAGAGCCCGGCGAAGATCGGTCTTGTGAAACTGAACGATACGGAGGTATGTCTGATCGACAGCGGTAACGATAAGGACGCAGGTCGGAGGGTGAGAAAGATCCTGGACGCCAATGGCTGGACGCTGAAAGCGATATATAACACCCACTCAAACGCCGATCATATCGGCGGCAATAAATATCTACAGGCGCAGACCGGATGCAGGGTATACGCGCCGGGG
>DWXL01000241.1 GCA_019119235.1 Candidatus Blautia excrementigallinarum
CTCTTTTCTTTTCGGCAAACAGTGCTATAATAGAAATGTTTGTGATCAACAGGGGAGAAAATCAGTAAAATGAAGAAAACAAATGATTTCGGCAGGGATTCGATTCCCTTGCTTGTATTGAAAATATCGATTCCGTTTATGTTCGCCCAGTTTGTGAACGTGCTCTACAGTATCGTGGACCGGATCTACGTGGGAAACATTCCGGTAACAGGCGCGGATGCTCTTGCCGGCGTCGGCGTATGCGCTCCGGTCGTGACATTGTTATCATCTTTCGGCACATTGTTCGGGATTGGCGGATCTGTGCTTTTTTCTGTGCGGCTCGGCGCGGAGGATAAGAAAAATGCCCGGAAGATCCTGGCCAACAGTTTTTCCTATCTCATTATTGTGTCGCTGGCGCTTACGCTGATCTTCCTTGTCACGAAAGATCAGCTCCTAAACTGGTTCGGCGCCAGCGAGGTAACGTTTTCTTATGCGGACGCTTACATGACGATCTATACGGCCGGCACATTTTTTGCGCTTCTGGGAACGGGGATGAATTATTTTATTACAGCCCAGGGTTTTCCGCTTCTGGGAATGACGACAACCCTGATCGGGGCGGTTGTCAATATTGTGCTGGATCCGGTGTTTATTTTTCTCTTTGATATGGGCGTGGCGGGCGCAGCAGTGGCGACGGTGCTGGCGCAGATGTGTTCCTGCGCGTTTGTGCTCTGCACCCTGCGCCGGAAGAGGATGCCGGTTCCCCTCGCCATCGTCAGGCCGGACCGGGATACAGGCAAACGGATCGTGAAGATCGGATTTTCACCTTTCCTGATCCTGGCGTCGGACAGTATCATTATCATTGCTCTGAATGCGGTGCTCCAGTATTACGGCGGGCCGGAGTACGGAGACACGCTGATCACCGCGGCGACCATCGTGCAGAGCTATATGCTGCTGATCACTTCGCCGATGCTGGGTATCACGGGCGGATCCCAGCCGCTGATCAGTTTTAATTATGGGGCGAACCGGCCGGACCGGATCCGGAAGACATTTTTCTGGGTGCTTGCACTCTGTGTATGTTTTACTTCGGTCATGTTCCTGATCTCGCGGATCATGCCCCAGCATTTTGTACGGATCTTTACAGATGAGCCGGAGTACGCGAAGCTGGCTGTGTGGGGGATCAGAGTCTTTACGCTGATGATCATTCCGTTAAGCTTCCAGTATGTGATCGTGGACGGGCTGACAGCGTTGGGTATGACAAAGATATCGTTAAGTCTTTCTCTGACGAGGAAAACCCTTTATTTTGCCGCGACCTGCCTGATCCCGCTTATATGGACGGCGCAGTCCGCTTTTTATGCAGAACCTTTTGCGGACGGCGCGGCGGCATGCCTCTCGTGTGTGATATTCTTCTTTATCTACCGGAAATATCTGCGGGGCGAAGGACGCCTCGGAGAGATCAGACTGTGAATATATCCCCGGGACAGTATCTGGCCTGGGGATATTATTTTATCCGTAATTCTATAGTGAAGAAAACAAACCTATTGCATAACCATAACCTGTAAGATTATAATTAGGTAATATTACTGGAAAATTGGGACAGAAAAAAAGTGGACATTAGCGGAGAAAAACTATGTACCAACAGACATCTATTCTGATCGTGGAGGACGACGGGGTTCTTGCACAGGGACTTAAAAGAGCCCTGAAAACAGAAGAGCGGGAAATCAAAATCTGCGGAAAGCTCAGGGAAGTCCGGGAGATACTGAGAGACGGCCTGCCGGATCTGATGATCCTGGATGTGAATCTCCCGGACGGAAACGGGTTTGATTTTCTGGAAGAAGTGAAAAGGCAATGGCGCTTTCCGGTAATACTCCTGACGGCTAACGATATGGAGACCGATATTGTAGCGGGGCTGGAAGCCGGCGCGGACGATTATATCACGAAGCCTTTCAGCCTTGCGGTGCTGCGCGCCAGAGTCAATACACAGCTCCGCCGGATGAGGGAGAATGGAGAAAAGCAGGAAACAGCGTGGGTTTATGGCAGGTATCGTTTCTGTTTCGACCGGATGGAGTATTCTGTGGACGGTAAACAGGTGGAACTGAGTAAAAATGAACAGAAGCTGCTCCGTATCCTGGTGGAGAACGAAGGACGCATTCTGAAAAGAGAAACACTGATCGACCGGCTTTGGACAGACGGCGCGGAATACGTGGACGAGAATGCCCTGTCCGTTACTGTGAAAAGACTGCGGAACAAGCTGGATGCGGGAGCGCAGATCGAGACGGTCTATGGATCGGGATACCGGTGGGTGAAGCGGCATGGATAAAATAAGTATACTGTGTATAGCAATCGCGGCGGCATGTGTGACGGGAAGCATTCTGTTCGTCATATTTCAGAACCGGAAACAGAGGCAGATCACAGAACGGCTCCGCCGGATGCTGGAGGCGGCGCAGGCAGGACGCTTCAGCGAGTCCGGTTTTGACGAGAGCGTTTGTTCCGCCCTGGAAAGCGAGATGGCGGATTATCTGAACGCGTCGGAAAAATCCATGAAAGCGGCTGCGGCGGAAAAAGAAAAGATCAAAACTCTGATCGCGGATATTTCCCATCAGACCAAAACGCCCATTGCGAATCTTCTTCTTTACACACAGCTTCTGGCAGAGAGGGAGACGGATCCCGACACGGAGGAATCTCTGACAGCCATACAGAAGCAGGCGGAAAAACTGAATTTCCTTATCGGATCTCTGATCAAAATGTCGCGACTGGAAACGGGGATCATAACCCTTCATCCCCGGGAGCAGGATATCAGAGAAATGCTGTCGGAGACCATTGCCTCTTACAGAGAAAAGGCAGAGCGGAAAGGGCTGGAGCTGAAAGACCTTTCGGAACCTGTGAGGGTATGTTTTGACAGGAAATGGACGGCGGAAGCCATTGGAAATATTCTGGACAACGCAGTGAAATATACGGACCGGGGAAGCATTACGGTCCGCACGAAACAGTATGAACTGTTTACCGCTGTGGAAGTGGAGGACACCGGCCGGGGCCTGGACGAGGAGGAAATCCCGCTCGTGTTTCAGAGGTTCCGCAGAGGAGAAGAAACACAGGATCAGGACGGCGTGGGGATCGGTCTGTATCTGGCGAGAGAGATTCTGGCGGGCGAGGGCGGATATATCAGGATCTCCTCGGAAAAAGGACGAGGATCCGTGTTCTCGGTTTTTCTGCCTAACAGGATAAAAGAAAATCTTTCAGAACTGTCATAATTGATTTTCCGGCTGAAAGATTCTGGAAAGAATACTGTGAGATAATCTGTATGAACGAAAAATTCATACAGATTTTTCGTTTCACAGGAAAATTTTTGGAGCAGTAAAAAAACAATCCGGCACTGACGCTGTCAATACCGGGAAATTTAACAGGAGGCGAGAACAATATGGCAGTTCTGAAAGCAGAAAATCTTATTAAGATATACGGAAAAGGAGAAAACCAGGTAAAGGCTCTGAACGGCGTCAGCCTGTCGGTAGAAAAAGGGGAGTTCGTGGCTGTGGTGGGAACTTCCGGATCGGGGAAGTCCACCCTGCTCCATATGCTGGGAGGTCTGGACCGGCCGGATTCGGGAAAAGTCTACATAGAGGATAAGGACATTTTTGCCCTGAAGGAGGAAGAGCTGACGATCTTCCGGCGCAGGAAGATCGGATTCGTCTTCCAGTCCTATAATCTGGTTCCGGTGCTGAGCGTTTATGAGAATGTGGTGCTTCCTGTGGAACTGGACGGAAAGAAAGCGGACAGGGCGTTTGTGAACGATATTCTGGATACCCTGGGTATCCGGGAAAAAGCCGCGAACCTTCCGGGGCAGCTTTCCGGAGGGCAGCAGCAGCGCGCGGCCATTGCCAGAGCGCTGGCCGCAAAACCGGCGATCCTTCTGTGCGACGAGCCCACAGGAAACCTGGACAGCCGCACTTCCCAGGATGTACTGGGACTTCTGAAAATATCCGGACAGAAATTTTCGCAGACCATTGTGATGATCACCCACAATGAAGAGATCGCGCAGATGGCGGACCGGATCATAAGGATCGAGGACGGCCGCATCCTTGTTTCCAGAGGAAGGAGGATGGCGTGATATGAGGGTAAAAAACAGAAAGACCATATGGAATTTAAGCCGCCGTTCTTTCCGGGCGTCAGGAAAAAGAAATGTTATTGCAGCAGCGGCCATCGCGCTGACCACACTTCTTTTTACATCCCTTTTTACCATCGTCATGTCCCTGAACAGCAGCTACCAGACCTATACCTTCCGTCAGATCGGCGGCTACGCTCACGGGACGTTTAAAGATGTAACGGAAGAGCAGGTGCGGGACATCAGCGGGCACAGGAAGGTAAAAGCCGCCGGAGAGCGGATCGTGGCGGGGACGATATCTGACGGAGTATTTGCCAAAGTTCCGGCGGAGATCAGTTATATGGATTCCAACAATACGAAATGGAGCTATATTGAACTGGAGGAAGGACGGGAACCGGAAGCGGAGAACGAGATCATCATGGATAAAGCGGCTCTGGAGCTGCTGGGCGTAACGCCGGAGATCGGAGCAGAGATTTCTCTCACTTATCAGATATCTGACAAGAATCAGAATGGCGGTTCAAGAACCGATACCTTTGTGCTTGCCGGATGGTGGGAGTATGATTCCATATGTCCGGTACATTTTATAAATGTTTCCAGAACCTATGTAAAGAATCTGGAAAAAGAGATGGAAAAGGAAGGCATGGAGCCTTTCCGCACAGACCTCAGTGTGATACTGCCCTCCAGCATGAATATAGACGGAACCATGGAGGAGATTGAGAAGGACCTGGGATACCAGAGAGAGGATCCGGATGCGGGAAATTACGTCAACTACGGCGTGAACTGGGGCTATACTTCCACACAGGCGGAATCGGAGCTGGATCCGGGAATGGTGATCGCCATGGCGGCGTTTCTGATCCTGGTAATTTTCACCGGATATCTCATTATCTACAATATTTTCCAGATTTCCGTGACAGGAGATATCCGCTATTACGGGCTTTTGAAGACAATCGGGGTGACGCCCCGGCAGCTAAAAAGAATCATCCGCCAGCAGGCGTTACTACTGTGCGCCATCGGATGTCCGCTGGGTCTGTCTGCCGGCTGGGCGGTGGGATACCTGCTGGTACCTGTAGTGATCGAAAAGTCAAGTCTGGAGGAAATCAGCGCCCGGGTCAGCAGTTCGCCTGTGATCTTTATCGTGTCCGCTTTGTTCGCGGTAGTTACGGTGCTCCTTTCCTGCGGACGCCCCGGCCGGATGGCGGCGAA
>DWXL01000036.1 GCA_019119235.1 Candidatus Blautia excrementigallinarum
TCGATCCCGGTAACCGTACGCACCGTTGATTTTACCTGCGCCCCTGTACCGCAGAAACTGGCAAAATCATGTCTGCCGATCAGGTAGGAGGTCGCCTCCCGCATTTTGTCCACATCCAGCTTATAATGATAGAAATAAGAATAAAGCCGCTCTGTGGGAACCGGGAATCTCCGGTTCAGAATCCGGTACTCGTAGGTCTTCTCGCTGTCACAGTATCTGGGATGAAAATCCGGTTCTACTTCTTCTGAAAGCTGTATCCGGATATCTTCCGGAAGCCGCTGGTTCAGAGCGTAGGAAATTTTTTCCCCGGGGATCCGGGTATTGGTATCAAACACCGCCACGTTGCCGAGGGCATGAACCCCCGCGTCCGTGCGGCTCGCCCCCATGATCTCGATCTTTTCTCCAAGAAGTTCCGAGAGGGTATCGTTCAGGACTCCCTGGATCGTGATGCCATTGGGCTGTATCTGCCAGCCGCAGTAATTGGTGCCGTCATAGGCTACCACCAGTCCGATTCTTTTCATCAGGAACACCTCCTAAATCCCGGCGACGCGGAACGCGACAGCCACCGCCAGATACAGAAGAAGCACCAGATAGGCCACTCTGTCCCTGCTCTTGTACTGAAGAGGTTTCATCTGCGTTCTGTGGCTGCCCCCGTGATAGCATCTGGCCTCCATGGCCATGGCGAGATCATTGGCCCGGCGGAATGCGGAGATAAACAGCGGAACCAGAAGGGGAACCATGTTCTTTACTTTCTGGATCAGATTCCCGCTTTCAAAATCCGCGCCCCTGGCGATCTGTGCCTTCATGATCTTATCCGTTTCTTCGAGAAGGATCGGAATAAAACGTAAGGCGATGGACATCATCATCGCGATCTCGTGGACCGGAACATGGATCCGGTTCAGAGGCCGGAGGCTTTTTTCCAGTCCGTCTGTCAGCTGGTTCGGAGTGGTGGTCAGCGTCATGAGCGAGGACCCCACCACCAGGTAGATCAGGCGGATCGCCATTCTCACCGCCATGGAAACTCCTTCTTTGGTGATATCAATAAATCCCAGGCTCCACAGTTCCTCTCCGGGAGTCAGGAGCATATTAAAGATCATTGTGATCAGAAGGATCAGGAAAATAGCTTTCAGTCCTTTAAAGATAAACTTTACCGGAACTTTGGATATCTTTATCACCGCCGCCAGGAACACCGTAGCCACCGCGTATCCCGGCAGGGTGTGGAACAGAAACACGGATACGATAAAGATCAGCGTTCCTGCGAGCTTCGTCCTGGGATCCAGTCTGTGAAGCACGGAATCCGCCGGATAATACTGACCTATGGTAATGTCTCTGATCATTTTGCGGGCCCTCCTTTCAGCAGAGGAGAACCTGCTTCCCGCAGAGCTCTCAGAATATCCTCACAGGCTTCCGGAACCGTAGTCGCGCCGGGATCCACATTCAGTCCCTTTTCTTTCAGGGCGTGCATGATATAGGTGATCTGCGGCGCCGCAAGTCCCATGGCCTCCAGTTCTCTGTAATGGGAGAAGACTTCTTTGGGAGTATCGTCAAAGGCGATCTCTCCTCTGTTCACTACGATCAGTCTCTCCACGTATTTCGCCACGTCCTCCATGCTGTGGGAGACCAGGATGATGGTGATCCCTCTTACGGAATGGAGTTCGGCGATCTGATCCAGGATCTCGTCCCTGCCTTTGGGATCCAGGCCAGCGGTAGGCTCGTCAAGGATCAGGATCCTGGGATTCATGGCAAGAACGCCCGCGATCGCCACTCTCTTTTTCTGTCCGCCGGACAGTTCAAAAGGCGATTTGTGAAAGTTCTTTTCTTTAAATCCCACCTGGCGGAGGGCTTTCTTGGCCTCTTTCTCCGCCTCTTCCCGGCTCAGTCCCTGATTCATGGGGCCGAAACAGACGTCGGAAAGCACGTCGCTCTCAAAAAGCTGATGTTCCGGGTACTGGAATACCAGGCCCACCTGGCTTCTGAGGTCTTTTCTGTTGTAATTTTCCGCCCACACGTCTTCTCCGTTGTACAGGACAGAACCGGAGGTGGGGCGTATCAGCGCGTTCAGATGCTGGATCAGCGTTGATTTTCCGCTGCCCGTATGTCCGATCACGCCGATAAACTGTCCGTCCGGAATGGTAAGACAGATATCTTTCAGCGCGTGGATCTCATAGGCCGTTCCCGGACTGTAGGTATATGTTACATTCTTCAGTTCTATTGACATAAGGCATTCACCAGTTCTTCTATAGTCAAGATACCTTCCGGAATATCCACTCCGGATTTCTTCAGTTCCCATGCGAGCAGTGTTACCTGCGGCACATCAAGGCGGTATTTTTTCAGTGTCTCCACCTGGGAAAAAATCTCCCTGGGAGTTCCCTCCATCACCACATGGCCTTCATCCATCACATAAACATGGTCGGCATGGATCACTTCTTCCATATAGTGAGTGATCAGAACTACCGTGACTTTCTCCTCCCGGTTCAGCTGTCGCACTGCCTCCAGCACTTCTTTCCGCCCGTTGGGATCCAGCATTGCGGTGGGTTCGTCCAGCACAATGCATTTCGGTCTCATCGCCATTACGCCTGCGATAGCCACTCTCTGCTTCTGCCCGCCGGACAGTTTGTTGGGAGAATGATGGCGGTAGGCTGTCATTCCTGTTTTCTCCAGGCTTTCATCCACTCTTTTCCAGATATCGTCTGTGGGAACGCCCATGTTTTCCGGACCGAATCCCACGTCCTCCTCCACAACGGTCCCGATGATCTGGTTATCCGGATTCTGGAATACCATTCCGGCTTTCTGACGGATCTTCCACAGTTCCGGTTCTTTCAGGGTATCCATTCCGTCGATCCATACCGTTCCCTCTGTGGGAAGAAGGAGCGCGTTGATATGCTTCGCGAAGGTGGATTTCCCGGAACCGTTATGTCCCAGCACAGCCACAAAGGAGCCCTCCGGGATATCGATGTTGACATTATCCACTGCCCTCTGCGTTTCCTGTACGTTTCCGTCTTCGTCGTATTTAAAATAATCAAATGCAACCTTTACTGTTTTGATGATTCCCATTTTCCGCTGTCCTTTCAGGCTTCTTCCCCGGAATCAGGATCTGTGAACCTGTCGATCAGCTCCCAGATCTCTTCTCTTCCCTGCTTCGTCTCCGCCGAGAAGGGGATAACCGTGACGTCTTTTTCCAGGCGCAGGCCTTCCCGCAGGATCTTCAGATTCTTCTGTACCTGGCTTCGTTTCAGTTTATCCAGTTTCGTCGCTATGATGATCGGACGGAACCCGTTATGAAGGATCCATTCGTACATCTGGCAGTCGTTGGCGGAAGGCGCGTGGCGGATATCGATCAGCAGAAATACCGCTTTCAGATTTCTGGAGGTGTGAAGATAACGCTCGATCATCTTCCCCCATTTTTCTTTTTCCGACTGGGACACTCTGGCGTATCCGTATCCCGGAAGATCCACCAGATACATTTCCCTGTTGACCTTGTAAAAATTTATCGTCTGGGTCTTGCCCGGCTGGCCGCTGGTGCGCGCCAGGGATTTGCGGTTCATAAGCCCGTTGATCAGGGATGATTTCCCCACGTTGGATTTTCCCGCGAAGGCCACCTCCGGCATTCCGGTATCCGGAAGCCGGCTGGTGACGCCGCATACGATATCCAGTTCCGCCTGTTTGATTAGCTTTGGTTTTTTTTCTGTATTGGATGGCATTGTTATTTCCTCAGCGCCTCGTGAATCACATCTGTCATATTGTCTACATAGGAGATCTTCAGGCCCTCAAGGATCTCCGGATCCATATCCTGGATATCTCCCTTATTTTCTCCCGGCACGAGAACCTCTTTGATCTTGGCGTACTTGGCCGCCAGAAGTTTCTCTTTCAGGCCTCCGATGGGAAGCACACGGCCGCGGAGAGTGATCTCGCCCGTCATGGCGATATCCGCCCGGACTTTTTTCTGAATGACCGCGGACAGCATTGCCGTAGCCATGGTGATTCCGGCGGAGGGTCCGTCCTTGGGAACCGCTCCCTCCGGGATATGTACATGAATGTCATGTTCCTGGAAAAATTCCGGGGCGACGCCGTACTCGTCCGCTACGGAACGGATATAGGAAATTCCCGCCTGGGCGGATTCCTTCATCACGTCTCCCAGCTGGCCGGTAAGCACCAGTTCGCCCTTGCCGGGCATGACGTTCACCTCGATCTGAAGGGTGTCTCCGCCTACCTGGGTCCACGCCAGACCCCTGGCGATTCCCACTTCGTCCTTTTTGTTCGCCAACATGTAGCTGTATTTGCTTCTGCCCAGGAATGTTTCCAGATTTCTGGTATTTACCGTTACTTTTTCTTTGCCGTTCTCCATGATCTCTCTGGCGGCTTTGCGGCAGATCTGTCCGATCTTTCTCTCAAGGCTGCGGACTCCCGCTTCTTTTGTGTACTGATTGATGATCTTCCGGAGAGCCGGCATCTGGATGGACAGCTGGTTCTTCTGTATCCCGTTGATCTCCATCTGTTTGGGGATCAGATGTTCCTTCGCGATATGTTCTTTCTCATTCTCCGTGTAGCCGGAGATCTCGATCACTTCCATACGGTCCAGAAGAGGACGGGGGATTTCCTGCATATCATTGGCTGTGGCGATAAACAGGACCTCCGAAAGATCCTGGGAGATCTCCACATAATGATCGTTGAATCTCATGTTCTGTTCAGGATCCAGTACTTCCAGAAGGGCGGAAGAAACGTCCCCTCTGTAGTCGCTGCTTGTCTTGTCGATCTCGTCAAGAAGCATCAGGGGATTGCTTACCCCTGCCTGCTGCAGGGCCGCCGTGATCCTTCCCGGCATGGCTCCCACATAAGTCTTCCTGTGGCCGCGGATCTCCGCTTCATCCCGGACGCCGCCCAGGCAGATCCTCACATACTTCTTATGCAGGGCTTCCGCTACGGATTTCGCGATAGAAGTTTTGCCTGTACCCGGAGGTCCCACCAGACAGAGGATCGGCGTTTTTCCTCCTGATGTGAGCTTCCGCACAGAAAGGAACTCCATGATCCGCTCTTTTACATCCTTAAGTCCGTAGTGGCCTTCTTCCAGGATCTTCCACGCCTCTTTCAGGTCGCTGGAATCCTGGGAGCGGTGATCCCAGGGCAGGCTGAGGAGAGTCTCGATATACGTGCCGAGCACGCTGCTCTCCGCCGCGCTTCCGCTCATGCTTTTGAACCGGTCGATCTCTTTTGCGATCTTTTCTTTTACCTCGTCGGATGCTTCCAGTTTCTCAAGCTTCGCCTTATATTCCTCCGCAGCGTCGGAGGTGCGGTCCTCGCCAAGTTCCTCCCGGATCAGCTTCAGCTGTTCCCGCAGTATATATTCTCTCTGGTTCTTATCGATCCTGCTTTTCAGTTTCTGCTGCAGGTCATGGCCCACTTCAAGGATTTCCAGTTCACTCTGAAGAACCGCTCCCAGAGTTTCGTACTGTTCCTCCAGAGTTACCGCCTCCAGAAGTTTCTGGCGGTTCTGGTAGGAAAGGGGAAGGTTCACGGATATCTGCGAGATAAACTCCCTAAGATCCTGGATATCCAGGATCTGGGCCGCCAGTTCCCTGCCGATCTTCCCACTCTCCATGCAGTAACGCTGGAAAAGCCCCTGTATGCTTCTGTACATAGCTTCTTTCACAGTATCCGGATAATGTCCGGAATCCTCCTCGAAACCGGTAACTTCCACTTTCAGGAAAGGATCTTCCTGTTCTATGCTCAAAAGCTCCGCCCTCTCTTTTCCCTCCACCAGAACGCGGAGAAGTTCATGGGGCAGCTTCACTACCTGTTTAATATACGCAACGGTTCCTACTTTATACAGGTCGGCATGCTCCGGTCTCTCCTTCTCAGGATCCTTCTGTGTGATCAGAAAAATCTTCTGGTCATGGAGCATCGCCGCCTCGATCGCCTTGATGGAGCGTTCTCTGCTCACATCAAAATGAACGATCATATCCGGCAGGATCGTTGTTCCCCGAAGGGCGATCGCCGGAAGAATATGAATAAGCTGTGTCATGTAATTTCAGTCCCTTTCTCAGGCCGTTTCAGGCGCGCCTTTTTTTCTGGAACGGGTATGTCTCCTGTTCACAGGCTGCGCCGGAGTCTCTCCATGAATAATTTCCGGTTCTCCGGTTCCCTCCACGGTCTCCTTCGTGATAACCGCCTTGCTGATCGTATCGTCGGAAGGCGCTTTGTACATAAGGTCCATCAGAGTTTTTTCCATGATGGAACGGAGTCCTCTGGCCCCTGTTTTTCTTGCCAGAGATTTCTGCGCCACTGCTCCCAGAGCATCCTCATTAAACTCAAGTTCTACTCCGTCCAGTTCAAAAAGCTTGTGATACTGTTTCGTAAGAGAGTTCTTGGGCTCTTTCAGGATCCGGATCAGCGCCTGTTCGTCAAGGCCGTTCAGTGTCACCACAATGGGAACACGGCCGATAAACTCGGGGATCAGACCGAACTTGATGAAGTCCTCAGGCATAACGTCTTTGAGCACCTCGCCGATGTTCCTGTCTTCCTTCGCGGAAACCTCGGCGCCGAATCCGATGGATTTGGTGTCCTGTCTTGTCTCAATGATCTTTTCGATACCGTCAAAGGCTCCGCCGCAGATAAACAGGATATTGGTGGTGTCGATCTGGATAAACTCCTGATGGGGGTGTTTCCTTCCTCCCTGAGGCGGAACACTGGCAATGGTACCCTCCAGGATCTTAAGAAGAGCCTGCTGCACGCCCTCTCCGGAAACATCCCGGGTGATGGACGCGTTCTCTGATTTTCTTGTGATCTTATCGATCTCGTCTATATAGATAATGCCGTACTGCGCCCGCTCTATATCATAGTCGGCCGCCTGAATGATCTTCAGAAGGATATTCTCCACATCCTCGCCCACGTATCCGGCCTCTGTAAGTGTAGTTGCGTCCGCAATGGCAAAAGGCACGTTCAGAAGGCGGGCCAGCGTCTGCGCCAGCAGCGTCTTACCGGAACCGGTAGGACCCAGCATGAGGATATTACTCTTCTGAAGTTCCACGTCCAGATCTCTGGCAGCCAGGATTCTTTTGTAATGATTATATACCGCCACAGAAAGCACTTTCTTGGCGTCGTCCTGACCGATCACATAATCATCTAGGATCCTGTGGATCTCTTCCGGTTTCAGCAGGTTAATGTCGGAATCATAATTGTCATCCTGGCCGTAGCCTCCCACTTCCTCTTCAATAATCTCCGAGCAGATCCCGATACACTGGTCACAGATAAAAACACCGTTGGGACCTGCGATCAGTTTGCGGACCTGATCCTCGGTTTTATTGCAGAAAGAGCATCTGACTTTTCCTTCTCTCATTTTGTTTGCCATGAAAATTCTACTTTTCCTTTCTGTTTTAAATATGATGCCAGGCAAAAATTTCCCTGATTTACTGTTCCTGATAAAAGCAAGACAAGACTCCCCGTCAGAGGAGTCTTTCTGCCTTATTTATGCTCGACGACACCGTCGATCAGTCCGTATGCTTTTGCTTCTTCCGCTGTCATATAGTTATCGCGGTCGGTATCTTTCTCCACCACTTCAATGGGCTGTCCTGTGTTCTCTGCCAGGATCTCATTCAGCGTTCTCTTGGTCTGGGCGATATGATCCGCTACGATCTGGATCTCCGTAGCCTGACCCTGCGCTCCGCCGGAAGGCTGATGGATCATAATGGTGGAATGGGGCAGGGCGTATCTCTTGCCCTTCGTTCCTCCTGCCAGAAGGAAAGCGCCCATGCTGGCCGCCATTCCCAGACAGATCGTGGAAACGTCGCATTTGATGTATTTCATCGTATCATAAATTGCCATTCCCGCTGTGACAGAGCCGCCGGGGCTGTTGATATAAAGCTGGATATCCTTGCCCGGGTCCTCCGCCTCAAGGAACAGAAGCTGCGCGACGATAATGCTTGCGCTGACATCGTTGACTTCCTCGCCCAGGAAAATGATCCTGTCCTTCAGAAGACGGGAATAGATGTCGTAACTTCTCTCTCCCCTGCTGGTCTGTTCAATGACATAAGGTACTAAACTCATAAAAATGCCTCCATTCGCTGCCGCATCATAAATGATGGCTCACTCCTGCTCAGGCTTCCTTTGCTTCGTCTGCAACCAGAGTTACGGCTTTCTGTACAGCCATATCCTTCTTCATCTGCTCTAACTCGCGGTCGCCCAGCAGTTCTTTTAATTTGTCTGCTTCCATCTTGTACATTTCAGCCATCTTGCTGATCTCTTCATTTACTTCTTCCTCAGAAGGCTGGATGTTCTCAGTCTCTGCGATCTTCTCAAGAACCAGTCTTGTCTGGATTCTCTTCAGCGCCTGAGGTTTCATCTCCTCGCGCATCTTATCTGCAGTCAGTCCTGTAAACTGCATGTACTGCTCCATGGTAAGCCCCTGGGCCTGCATTCTTCTGGAGAAGTCGTCCAGCATCTGGCTGATCTGTGTCTCGATCATTGCGTCCGGGATCTCCATCTGCGCGTTCTCGATCGCCTTATCTACAGCGGCGTTCTCTTTTGCTGTGCGCGCTTCTTTCTCTTTTCTCTCAGTGAGATTCTTCTTAATGTCTTCTTTATATTCAGCAAGTGTGTCAAACTCGGATACATCCTGAGCGAAATCGTCGTCCAGCTCCGGAAGCTCTTTGGTCTCCACTTTCTTTACGTCGCACTGGAATACTGCCGCCTTGCCCGCAAGGTCTTTGGACTGATATTCCTCCGGGAAGGTAACGTTCACTTCCACGTGATCTCCGGCCTTAGCGCCTACAAGCTGGTCTTCGAATCCCGGAATAAAGGAACCGGAACCAAGTGTCAGCGGATAATCAGTGCCCTTGCCGCCCTCGAAAGCAGTTCCGTCTACAAATCCCTCGAAATCGATGGTAGCGATGTCTCCGTTCTCTGCTCCGCGGTCTTCCACAGTGATAGTTCTGGAGTTCTTCTCCTGCTCTTTCTTCAGTTCAGCCTCGATCTCTTCGTCTGTCACTTCTGTCTCAGACTTCGGAACTTCCAGTCCTTTATACTCGCCCAGGGTTACTTCCGGCTTCACTGCAACTTCTGCGGTAAAGATGAAAGCTTTGCCCGGCTCTATCTGTGTTACGTCGATCTCCGGCTGAGAAACGATCTCAAGATCGCACTCCTCAAGAGCCTTGCTGTACTGCTCCGGGATCAGAGCGTTGGCCGCGTCCTCAAGGAAGATTCCCTTGCCGTACATCTGCTCGATCATCTTTCTCGGCGCTTTGCCTTTACGGAAACCGGGAATGGTGATTCTGTTTTTTGCTCTCAGATATGCATTCTGCATTGCCTTCTCCAGTTCCTCAGCAGGAACCTCGATAGTCAGCTTTGCCATGTTTTTCTCTAATTTTTCTACCTGTAAACTCATGTTTCCTGTTCCTCCTTAATATCATCAGGTTCTTCTTCTATTTTTTATTCGATCGAGATACAATTACAGTCATTATCGTAGTATAGCACAACCGATTAAAAAACGCCAGTATTTTTTTCAGGAAAACACTATGGATTCCACGATTTCCTCAGCCTTTGCCCTGCCCATAAGCTGTTCGATGAGAGAAAGGGCAAAAGGAATGGCGGTTCCCAGTCCTCTGCTGGTGGTAACATTGCCGTCAACCACTACTTTATCCTCCAGAACCTCGGCTCCGTCCAGCTTATCCATAAAAGACGGATAGGACGTGGCCTTTCTGTTTTTCAAGAATCCCAGCCCCGCAAAAACGCTGGGCGCCGCGCAGATCGCCGCCACTTTTCCTCCTTTGCCGTAAAACTCTATGAGAAGCTCTGTAAGGGGAGCATATTCTCCCAGATACTTCGTTCCCGGCATTCCTCCCGGCAGGACCAGCATATCCGCGTCGGAGAAATCAGTTCCTTCAAAGGTCCTGTCCGTGTACATGGTGATGTTATGAGATGTGGTGATCTCCCTGGAATTCTTAATGGAAACTGTCTCTATATCGATCCCGGCCCTGCGCATCAGATCCACCACTGTAAGGCCTTCGATATCTTCAAATCCGTCCGCCAGAAAAATATATACCTTGCTCATAATTTTTACCTCCTGTATTTCATGCAGTTCCATATACTT
>DWXL01000242.1 GCA_019119235.1 Candidatus Blautia excrementigallinarum
CCTGTGGAGATTTACAGAAGCGGCGCGCCTGTCCAGGGATTTGTCGACGGATATCAGACAATGGATACTCTTGCAGCGCTGAATTTCGGCATGATCGTGGCAATGAATATCCGGGCCCGGGGTATCACTAAAGAAAAAGCAGTCATGCGGGAGACGATTTCTGCAGGATGGATCGCCGGCATTTTTCTTCTGGCGGTATATTCTATGCTGACATTTGTAGGCATGACGTCCAGCCAGGCGTTTCCGGACAGTGGAAACGGTACAGAAGTACTGGTAAGTATGGCGGACCATCTGTTTGGGAAAGCCGGCACGGTGATCCTTGCAGTGATCTTTGTGATCGCCTGCTTCAACACCTGTGTGGGACTGTTCAGCTGCTGCGGAAAATATTTCTCGGATGTGTTTCCGAAGATCAGCTACCGGAACTGGGTTTTCATTTTTGCCTTTGTTTCCATGGTGATCGCCAATGTGGGACTGGACGCCATCCTTACATTTTCTGTGCCCGTGCTGAACGCTATCTATCCCATGGCGATTCTTCTGATCTTTTTATCCTGTACCCACCGCTGGCTGGGAAGATTCCCCGGCGTTTATCTGTGGTCGGCAGTATTCTGCGGCGTCAGCAGCGTGCTGACAGTTCTGGATCAGAATGGATTTGCGATTCCCGGGATCACTCTGCTTCTGCAGAGAATACCGGGATATGCCGCCGGTTTCGGATGGCTTTTGCCTACGGTTGTGGGAATCCTGGCGGGATTTATTACAGGATATTACAGGATGAAAAAGGAAAATCATTAAAATGTCGCGGACTGCAGTATATCGGATTGACAGATATACTCCTTGATTTTATATGTATATGTGATGTAAAATGAAAAAGATTTTTCAGAATAAAAAGGAGCGACAGCATATGCCGGTTTTTGATTTTAATAATACTCCGGAAAAGGGAAAACATCCGGAGTGTACATATACTACTTTCCATTCCGAGGAGGGGGAAGCCACTCCCGACAGACCGATCCTCTATCTGGACAACAGTAAACGCCAGTGGCAGCATCATTCCTGCGGCATCTTTACCAATCCCGTCCACCGGACGTCTTTTGAGTTCAAAGAAGAGCAGCAGGGGGAGGTCAGCGCGGATATCCTGAAGATCGACGCGCGCTTTGTCAGTCTGATCCGCTGGCTGGGTGAGAACCGTATCCGTGTGCGTCTTTCCGGCGAGAACCGGGAAGAAGGGTACGCAGTGTACAGGATTCGTGAGACGGCCTTCGGAGGAGGAACGAAGCTCTCCGCAGAGGACGGATTCCTTCAGTTTATGATCGCCAGGCTTCTTTCCAGCAGCGCCCCGGAAGATCTGCCGGATGGTGAGGAAGAGGAAGAATCCGGCGATGAGATGAAACTCACCAGTATCCAGAGTATTACGGATTTCATGACCTGTGCGGGAAGAACGCTTCCCGACAATATCCGTCTCTGGGCCAGAAGAAATCTGGCTGTGGCCCGTTCTCATGAAGTATCTCAGGAAGAACGCCGCCATGCGCAGCGGGCGCTCTCTATTATGATGAATATCCAGTGGAAGAGCAATTACTTTGAATCCATAGATCCTGTGGAGGCGAGAAAGATCCTGGACGAAGAGCTGTACGGGATGGAACGTGTGAAGCAGAGGATTATCGAGACGATCATCCAGATCAACCGGACTCATACGCTTCCCGCCTACGGGCTGCTTCTGGTGGGACCGGCGGGTACGGGCAAATCCCAGATTGCCTATGCGGTAGCCCGGATCCTCCGTCTGCCCTGGACCACTCTGGATATGAGCTCCATTAACGATCCGGAGCAGCTTACCGGAAGCTCGAGAGTCTACGCCAACGCCAAGCCGGGGATCATTATGGAGGCTTTTTCCATGGCGGGAGAATCCAATCTGGTCTTTATCATCAATGAGCTGGACAAGGCTTCGGCGGGAAAGGGAAACGGAAATCCAGCGGATGTGCTGCTGACTCTTCTGGATAACCTGGGATTTACCGACAACTATATGGAATGCATGGTGCCTACTGTGGGCGTGTATCCCATTGCTACAGCCAATGACAAGAGCCAGATCAGCGCTCCTCTGATGTCACGTTTTGCCGTGGTGGATATCCCGGATTACACACCGGAGGAGAAAAAAGTGATCTTTTCCAGATTTTCTCTGCCAAAGGTGCTGAAAAGAATGAGCCTGAAAGAGAGCGAATGTATCGTCAGTGACGAGGCCCTGGACGCTGTGATCGAAAAATATGCGGATACTACAGGGATCCGTGATCTTGAGCAGGCGGCGGAGCACATTGCGGCCAACGCCCTGTACAGAATCGAGGTTGATCATGTTTCCAGTGTGACTTTCGACGCAGAAATGGTACGGGAGCTTCTTGACTGACAGCCTGACAGGAGAAACTGCCGGCTGAAGACAGCCGGAGAAATTGTAAAAAATAAATTGCAGTATCAGACAAAATCTGCTATACTTGCCTCAGCGCGCCGGGAAAATCCCGGTGCGTGGAAGGTAAAAAAATTGTTACTATGAAAAACTGAAAAGTGAAAACAGCGGTCCGTAAGAAGACTGCTGCGGAACTGGTTCGAGACCCTCCCAGTATAAAAAACTAGGCAAACAGGTATCTTCTGATGAATGATGCCTTTTTCTGCGGAGGTGTTTCCGCGGAAAAGGCGGAATAGTCAGGAGGTTTTTTTATGCGTAAAATTATAAT
>DWXL01000243.1 GCA_019119235.1 Candidatus Blautia excrementigallinarum
CACAAAAAAAGAAATGGATCTCTTTCTGGAAAAGGCGGGGATCGCACTTTCTGAATTAAACGTGGTAGCCCGCATGAACGACCTGGAGAGCATCAAGAAATCTATCGCCAAAGGCCTTGGGATCTCCGTGCTCTCCGCCAGGTCTGCCGCTGATATGGAAAAAACGAACCAGCTTCTCCTGTTTCCTCTCGACGAGACGGAACACACCCGGGAGTTCTATATCGTATACAGCAAAAACCGGATCCTGAAGCCCCATGTGCGGCAGTTTATTCAGTTTGTGAGGGAGTATTATCAAGAATAAAGAAATAAAGCCTGAAAATCAGGCTTTATCCTCATCATCAACCGTACTGTCATCCTCCTCTGCGGATGCAGCATGAGAAGCAAACCGCGTATCATTGTCCCAGAGCTGCTCCAGACGCTTTGGCATTCCTTCCACCAGTTTACCCATGTCTGTGTAAAGACTGAAAAGTTTCTGCTGGGCGAGGTTCACTTCCTCCCGGCACGCATCGATCTTATATTTCGCCGCCATCAGACGGATACCTTTATTTTCAAGATCTTTGTCGATCTGTCCTTTCCATTCGTCAAAAATCTTCTCACGGTCTTTCTTTGCGCGATCCAGGATTCCCTCGGCCTTTTTCTGCGCTTCTTCAATAATATTGCCCGCTTTTTTCTCTGCCTCGGACAGAATACCGTCCGCTTTCTTCTCCGCTTCCTCCCGGATATTCTGCGCGCCTGCCCGGGCGTCTTCCAGAACCTGGCTGATCGCTTTGCAGTCGCTTTCATATTTTTCTTTTTCCTGTCGCATCTTCTGGATTTCTTCCTGAAGAGAGCTGCTGTCCTCCACAACTGCCGCGGCGTTTCTCAGCTCTTCCAATTCTGCTTCCATAGACTGTTTTTTATCTGAAAGCATTGCGTTATCAGACTTGAGGCCTTCTGTTTCCTGTCTCAGATCCTCGTTTTCCTGTTTCAGGGATTCATATTCCTGTTTCAGATTTTCGTATTCTTTTTCCTGTGCGGACAGTTTCTCCATGTATTCCTCTTCGTTGATCCCGGAAGATGCCGACGCGCATTCCGCGGCTCCTGTATTCTCCTGTACCGCTGCCAGAGCCTGGTTTTCTGCCTCTGCCTTTGCCAGACTCTCTCTTAATCCATGGTTTTCTGTCTCCAGTCCGGAGATCCCTTTCTTTAAATCCTCATTTTCCTGCCGGCACTCCTGCAGTTCTTTCATCCAGCGCTCATAATCCCCGGAATCGGTAGAGCCTTTTCCTTCTTCTGCTTTCTGCAGTTTCGACTTCAGGCCCATGATCTCCTTCTGGTATTCGTTTTTTGCCATCTCTGCGTTACGCTCAATCTCCTGCAGATACTCGCGGACATCATCTCTGTTATATCCCCCGAATAAAGCCGTTCTGAACTCTCCACCATTGCTCATTGATATACTTCCCTCCATCTTTTCCTTTGTTTTTACGTACCAATTTCTCTTATCTATAGAAAGAATAACTGTTTTAAAAAGTAGTGTCAATCATTATTTCATATTATTTTTTATGCTGTAACATTTTCAGCATACGCTTCTTCTGTCATGTCAATTCTCCTGTCGCATATCTCCAGCGCGGCCGGACGGTGCGTGATGATCAACACTGTTTTGTCTGTCATCTGTCTTAAATTCCTCAAAAGCCTCTGTTCCGTAGCTTCATCCAGAGAACTTGTGGATTCGTCCAGGATCAGGACGGGACGTTCGGAAAAGAGCGCCCGGGCGATAGCGATCCTCTGCATCTGTCCTTCTGAAAGGCCGCACCCCCGCTCTCCCAGCAGGGTATCTATACCATTGTCCAGTTCCTCCACAAATTCATCCGCGCAGGAAATTTTCAGAGCCTTTTTCATATCTTCTTCCCGCTCCATTGCCGCAGGATCGCCGAAAGCTATGATCTCCCGTATGGTTCCGCTGATAA
Source organism: Candidatus Blautia excrementigallinarum (assembly GCA_019119235.1). GTDB lineage: Bacteria > Bacillota > Clostridia > Lachnospirales > Lachnospiraceae > Blautia_A > Blautia_A excrementigallinarum. The sequence continues at coordinate 1,947 of DWXL01000243.1, forward strand.
GCTGATTTCCCTGGGGCACATAGGCAAACAGTCTGCGCCATGCGGCGGTAAGCGGGATTTTAATAATATCGTTTCCTTTTTTCGCTTTTAAATACCTTTCTCCGTAGTCCAACGGATACAGACACATAAAAAGTTTCAAAAGCGTACTTTTTCCACAGCCGGAGTGCCCGGTAAACGCCACATATTCGCCTTTTTTGATATCCAGATCCAGATGGTCGATCACAGCCTTTTCTTCCCGTCTGCCTGCCGTTTCTGCCGCCTTCTGATAAGAAAAACGGGCGTTTTTTACTCCCAGGCTCAGGAACTCCTCCTTATAGAATACGGAGATTTCTTCCGCAGAGTGAGACTGGCTGTTTCCGTCGTCTTCATACTGTTCCGCCTCCATCAGACGTTCCGCGCTGGCAAGCATAGCGTAGTATCTGGGAACGATACCGCTCAGATTGGCAAAAGGTCCCTGTACCTGCCCGATCAACTGAAGAACAGCCGTAAACGTGCCGTAAGATAAGGTTCCCTTAAGAATGCCGTAACCGCAGTAAATAGCGCATACAATGTAACCGCCGCCCATGACCAGCCCAAAGCCGGAATTACATATATTAGAAAAATGGTTCCTTTTCAGGCGGGCCGCCTTGTGCTCTTTCATTTTCTCTTCCGCGCCCTGCAAAGCGCCCTCTTCCATAGAAAAGACGCGGAGGATCATAAGGCTTTCCAGCCGTTCCTGAAAAAATGCCAGCACTGCTCCATTCGCAGCCTGGATCCTCTTATGAAGTCTCTTCAGGACTTTCCGGAAAGAAGCCGTAACTACCAGAAGCATAAGCCCCATGGGGATCAGTATATAAAAAAACGTCGGAGTAAGAAAAAACAGCGCGGCCATAGCGCCGGCCAGCCGTACCGTCATGCCGGCGAGGCTTGGAAAAATGGACAAAACTCCTCCCGTCACTTCTCTTGTATCTGAGGTAAGCCGGTTGATCCAGTCTCCGGAATGGACGGCGGCTACGGACGCATAGTCCTTATGAAGAAGGCAGGAAAAAAGACGGTTTTTAAACCGGTTTTCTACAGAAGAGTTCGTCCATTCCGACATGAAGCTGTAAAAGGCGTTCATAACGATCTGCCCCAGCTCCAGCCCCAGCAGCATTGCCGCCGCCCGGAAGAAGCCGGATTTATCGCCTGCTACGGCATGGTCGATCAAAGCCCGGAAGAGCATGGC
>DWXL01000244.1 GCA_019119235.1 Candidatus Blautia excrementigallinarum
AAGCTTTCTCAAAAGCTATATCCAGCGTATGCTGCAGTTTTTCCGGCACCTTTTCCGCCAGCAGACGGTTGAGGGCCGTCTCTTTTTTCTCTTTTCTCTTTTCCAGAAGACGCTGTTCTTTTTTCAGTAAAGCCTCCCATTCTTTTTCACAGGGCATACGCTTTTTTTCTTTGTTAATCCTTATCAATTATCCAGCCCCTTTCTGACGTACCGATATCCTTCACTCATTATAACATGACTGCCGCGCAATCATAAACCAAAATATTTTATAAATGAAAACAGAACCCTGCCCTCACAAATAAAACCGGCAGACGAACTCTCGTCTGCCAGATGTTTATAATGTTTTTTTCACCCTTCGCCGTGGAAAGCACAGAATGATTTTCGTTCCCTTGCCTTCAACGCTTTCAATCTTTATTTTTCCGCCGTGCGCCTGCAAAATACTTTTACAGAATGCCAGCCCGAGTCCATAGTGGATTCCCTTTTGTTTCGTGGTAAAATAAGGAGCGAATGCTTCTGCTTTTGTTTTATCGCTCATTCCTCTTCCGGTGTCTGTTACCTTAATACAGTAAACTCTCCGCAGCCGTTCAAAATATCCTGTTATCTGAATTTTTCCTGTTCCCTCCATGGCGTCCCTGGAATTTTCCAGAAGGTTCAGCAAAACCTCTTTCATATTTACAACGTCACAATATAAGATAACATCCGGACGGAATTCCATATCAATAATTATATTTTTCCACAGTGTCCGGCAATCTTCCACCACTTCTCCTGCCAGTACAGACAACTGCACACTTTCTGAATCATTCACTTCTGTATTCAGAAACCTTGTTGTTCTCTCAGAAAACTCTCTCAGTTGACGGGAAGATCTCTCTATGATATCCAGTTCCCTTTCTTCCTTCCCGTCTGTCTGCTTTTCACGAAGATTGTTCACACACCAGTCAATTTTCACTGTCTGATGTTTTATCATATGATTAATATAATGCGTGCTTTTATCTACTGCCTGAATATCCGAATCCCAGGGAGTTATCACTATACCGAATCGGATTCCCATCATTCCCTCACGCAGCACAATATAAAGATAATAAATAAACAGGATAAGTGCAACATATATGTTGGCCTTCCATGCTTTCATAAATGTGTACATACGAAGCGTATGGATCACAAAAATTGTAGTCAGCCACCAGCAGTAAGGCGGCAGCAGGATCTCTGTCAAAAGTTTTTTTCTTCTTCGCTCCTGTTCCCGTCTTTCGTTTCTGACTGCGCGCACCATCATAACTGTTCCCGCCAGTCCGTATCCAAGATTCAGGACTGACATACTGTACCAGAAAGCAGGGCTGGTCTGCTGATACAGTTTAAATTTCCATGGTAGGAAGATTATCATCAAAACAGCTATAAGAATAGCTGTAAAGATCTGCACACTGCAAAATACTGCCGGTCTTCTTTCATCCGTTTCATTAAAACACATAGCAAGAGTGATAAAACAGAACGGAATCCCAAGATACAGAACGGCTGTCATCCAGCTGTTTAATGTCATATAAAAATCCAGGGATATCAGAGGAAACACTTCCAGCAGCATCGGCACGGCAGATTCCATCAGAAACTCTTTCAGTGTGCCCAGCGACGCGATCAGAAAACCGGCAGCACACCACTGGTTCACTTTGTTTTCCCGGCCTGAAAAATAAATCACCGCCGCTGTACACCATAACAAAAGCGTAAAAACCATAGTATTCTCCGCCTTTTCCGTCACAGATCGTCACATAGTCTTGATAAATCCGGATAATTAGCAAAAATCTTATATAAATCTGACGGTTTATCAAGTTTAAATTTCTGGACTACCGACGACATCTGATTTGACTTTGTTTTTGATGAGGAATTAATCTGTACTTTATAGCCCAGATACTCCATAAGTACATAACGCTCTGCATGACTCAGCTTTCTTATCAGTGCGGAACAGATGTATATTTCTTCAGGGGCATTTCCAGACATGATACTCCGTATCATATAAGAGAGTCCCTGATAGTTTTTTTTCAGAAGATACCCTGAAGCAAATGTCTTCTGACTGGCGTTAAGAATTGTCTCCGGATCCTCATATCCTGTAAGAATCAGGATCCGGGCATCCGTCCGACTCCGTATCTTCCGGGCCATCCGCATGCCGGATTCTTTTCCTTCTCTGTCGTTGGACAGATTGAGATCCATAATAACCAGATCTGCCCGCAGAAAATCTGCTGGAAGTTCGCCGGAAATTTCTTTATCATAGCTTCCGATCACGTCAATATCTTCTTCCTTCCCCAGCATTGTTTCGATCAAATAGATAAAATCTCTGTCATCCTCGACGATCACTACCCGAATCATAGCTGTCATCCCCCGGAAAAACCATCCTTTTCTGCACGCTTTCATTATACAGGAATAAGGATGGTTTTTTAATACATATAATTGATTATTCTATTTTTGTACCGCACCCGCAGCAGAATTTGGCTCCTGCCGGATTTGCCGTACCGCAGTTCGTGCAGAACTGTCCGGATTCCCCGGCTGTCTGCGGACTGCTCGATCCCGTATCCGCCCCCTGCGTAACTTCAATCTGCCGTATCGTCTGTTCAAGGAACTGCACAACCTGGTCATCCAGTTTCGACTGCTGGATCATTCCGCTGATCTGGGTCAGAAGTACCGGCCACAGAAAAAAAGCAGAGATAATGGAAGGAATAACCTGCTGGCCGAAAATTCCCACTTTTGCCGTTACTGTAACACCGCCGGTCATTGGAACAAGATCTACATTCAGCGCTGTTTTCATTCCCAGAACGGCTTTGAAAATCCCGCCTTTGCTTATACTGAAATAATTGCCCGAAGCACTGTCCCCTCTGCTGAACTCGTACCCAAGGGACTGAAAATATTCTTCTGCCTGAAGAATGACCGGATCAAAATCTCTCATCGCCGTTGGAATAAATTTCGTTGTATTAAAAGTACCCATTCTCTTCCCTCCTATAAATCTGCCAGGCGGCTGATCTCATACAGAACAGCCATTTCACATATCAGATCTATCACCATTTCCTGCTCTTCTTCATTCAGTTTCTGGTCCATTTTTTTTAAATAATCGAGCACCAGATCTGACTGTTCCTTAATTTCCTTTTCTGTCACTACATTATCTGCCAGAACCTTTGCATAACTGTCCCGCTTCATTGCAAGCTCGTCGATAGTCAGATAGCCTGTTTCTTCATCAAATAATCTTTTCATTGTGATCCTCCTGTTGATTATTTTAGTTTTGTTCCACACTGCCTACAGAACATCCATTCCTCCTGAATAACCGTTCCGCATACCGGACATCTGTCACCTCCTTCTTCATGTATGTAAGCAATGATATTTTCGTACGCTCTGGTTTTGCACCAGTTATTGATCTCCGCTGCCCGCACAGAAAGAAACGGATGACTCTGATTCATCAAAGCCAGGTACTGCAGGGCTTTGTCCCAGTTGGAGCGATCCAGCAGATGCTGATATTCCTTCGCCTGCTCCATATATAATTCCATATTGATCTGAGAAGATATCTTTTCACTTCCGGAAGCAAGAAGGGACATCACTCTGGCAACCGGTCCGGGATCTTCCATAACGATCGCGGCTGCCCGGTCGCAGGAAAATTCGCTGCACCGTTCCCAGTGGAACAGCGCGAACTTAAGAGCAGTCGTCAGAAGATCCATGCCCGGAATAGCGGAGCCGGCTCCCAGTACCATCCTCGCCATTGTATGATACAGGACATGACGGCAGGCAATATGCCCGCATTCATGAGCAAGTACAACTTTTATTTCTTCTTCATTCATCAGATCCACAAGTCCAGAAGTAACTGTAATCGAGATGATACTGTCTCCGTATGTATAGGCGTTTGGCGTCGGATCCATTTCCAGATACAATTCCGGTTCGGCTATGCCGAGTTTCTCGCAGATCGGCGGAAGCAGCCGGTATAACTGCGGCAGCTGTTTATCCGTAATCCTGACTTTATTGGACATATTCAGTCCGCGGATCATATTTTCATTAAAAATTTTCATAAACGCCTTCAGTGCCGCAGAAAATCCCGGAATCTGCTTTAATGCCTCCAGAGCTTCTCTGTCCTGCGGATGGTAATAGTCTCTTGGATTTGCGCTGTTCATTTCTTTTTCCTCCTTCATCTGTGTTCCGCCTGGCTGTCCGGATTCTGTTTCTTCATCAGGCCATATCCCGTCAGTCCTGCAATTTTGTCCATATTTCTTATAAAATGTTCATCCAGATACTGATAATTTGTTCCGTACCTTTCGCCCACTGTTTTCAGTTCCTCCCAGGAAACAAGACAGGCATGACATTTTTTCTTCAGATCTTTGTTTGTCCCTTCAGGCAGTCTGCCGCTGAATGGCGTCCATCCTCTGTTAAAGAAAAACATCTCCCATCTCAGATGTTCTCCAAAAGCAAGATTCTCTACCACATGAGGATGGGATTCCAGATACTCCTGAAAATCGTCTGTCCCCGCTTTTTCTGTAAGCTGATATCCGATACTGTATAATTTTGAGCTCAGGTGAAGAGCCAGACTGCGGCTGGATTCTTTATTGAATACCGAAGTCTGATTCCAGCTTTCTTTTGCCCGGGCCTCGCTTTCTCCATAATACATCTGATAAAATGTGTGTACCGCTGCGGCCATCCGATCAAGCTTTTCATGTATGATCATCTCTTCCGTAAAAATCTGTTCAGAAAGGCCGAAATATACTGCCTGCGTTTCATCCCACAAAGGAGATCTGCAGTGTGCCAGAACATACACCTCCGGATTTTCTCCTGTAATATGAGAGGCGCACAACGTTCTCTGCAGACGGACGTTCATTCTGTCATCTTCCGACATACAGTAAAATCTGAGGATCCTGCTTCCATTTAACTTCAGCCATTCAAAAAACACATCGCTCATCAGAGGCAGATCCATACACTCTATCTCCGCCAGTCGGGATATTCCCGGATTCATATGTCGAAAATCAGCCGTCTGATCTGAAATCCCCTGTCCGATAAGAATAAGGCGGAACGACACGCCTTTAAACTGAATCTCCTCCAGAAGACTTCTGTACAGATAGGGGGCTTCTTCAGAGTATCCCAACACAGCAATTTCTATTTTCTGATTCAGACAGCCTTCCTCAAACAGATTACCTGGTATGCTGTCCGTCAAAGGATGGGCGGTAAATACCTGCCGCACACTCAGCTGATCAATGTCCGTCCAGTGGACAGAAAACCCGTCGTATCTGGGCTGAAGCGGGATCTCACCACAGATCTCATAGGAAACAAGCCCATAGATGCGGATGGGAATCTCATTCTTCTTTTCTTTCTTAAGCAAACCGCACAAAGTAGTGATTGTCTGCAGATTTCTTTCCGTATCCGGAAAAGAAGAAATAAAAATGATACCGTTCCCTGTTCCTCTCTCAGGGATCGCGAAATCCTTTATCTTTCCCGGCTGCTCTGAGACACATCCTTTAATGCATCCCAGATTTATCATCTCTTTAACAAGTTCTTTTTCCCCTTCTTCCAGTTCCTTCTGAAAAAAAATCAATATCTGGCTTCTCGGATGACGTTTTCTAATATCTTCTATAAAATGACTCATTTCCGGCCGGAACCCGTAAATGATATAGATTCTCTGCCTGCTTCCAAAACGGGTCAGAAAGAAAATCCGTATTCTGCTTAAAATCGCGCCGCCAAGCATGGAAAGAACCGCAGTTGCCAGGAAACAGATCGCAGAAAGCAGGACAAGGCCGTACAGAACCCTGAACAGAGGGATCTCTCCCACAACGCCAAGTTCACCGATATCCAGCTCCATGACCAGCATACGGCTCATGCTGACAAAAGAAAGCAGTGCAGAGGCAGCCAGCTCCGCCAGCGAAAAATCCCCTTCACTATTTCCGCCAAAAAGGATACTGTCCCGGAAGTAATATCCAAAAAAGTAAAGTCCCAGCCCCAGGATCAGAGATAAGATCAGAAGTTTCAGCGAATGCTTTTCAAACCACCCTGCATATCTGGATATTATGTATACGCAGAAAAACATCAATCCAATACAGAGTATCCAGGTAAAAATCCCAATTATAACGGAATTCATAATCTTCTCCTCTTATCTTTCACTATTTTCACTGCAAATTGTTGGAATATTCAACTATATTAGAGTATACCATGTTTTTTATCCCTCTTGTTCCCAAGGTTTTTGGGAATTCTCTGGCACTTCCTGACAAGCAGACAGCAGATATGGTACAATAAGCCATAACAGTTAGAAAATAATCCGCAGACTTTGGCGCAGCAGAGTCTGTGGAAATATCATAAGCCTGCATCCATATTTTTTTAAGGAGACCAACTATGAATATATCCGAACGCAAAGATAAAAATGAAAAAGCCAGTATTCCGGAGAACCCTCTGCCCCTGAACATTCCGGAAACGGACATTGAGCTGATCTCCAGAAGCGTCCACGACGCCTGGCAGCAGGAACGAAGGCGCCAGGGCTGGATATATGGATCAATAACAGACCGCGATCAGAAAACACATGAGTCCATGATCCCCTATGATAATCTGAATGAAGAAGAAAAAGAGCTTGACAGGCAGACTGTCAGACGGGTAATATCCATGCTGTTTTCTCTCGGTTATAAAATAGAAAAGCTGTAACCAGGCAGGGGGACACTGACACGAAGCCTGCCTTTGATGTAATTGTGGAAGGAGATATCTGAATATGGAGAAGAATATCAGCGATTACCGTTATGACGCCTTCATTTCCTACCGCCATATCCCCAGAGATATGGCAGCTGCGGAAGCGCTTCAGAAGCTTCTGGAAAAACACAGACTCCCTGCCGTCTCAGACGGCGGCAAATCCAAAAGAAAACTGCATATTTTCCGGGATCAGACAGAGCTTCCCACCAGCGGAAACCTGGGAGAAGACATCCGCGAGGCGCTGCGGGAATCCAGGTACCTGATCGTTGTCTGCTCCCCGGATCTGAAAGAGTCCAGATGGTGTATGGAAGAGATCGTCTATTTTAAACATCTGTGGAACGACAGCAACAGCCGGATCCTCCCTCTTCTGGTAGAAGGAGAACCGGACGACGCTTTCCCGGAGGAAATCCGCTGGGAAAGCAGACGGGTGATCAGTAAAGACGGAATGGAATCCTTTTCCCGTGTGGAAATAGAACCGCTGGGCGCAGATATCCGTGCAAACACAGAAAGAAAGAGGCTGCACAGATTGAAAACGGAATATTACCGTATTGCCGCTCCCATCCTCGGATGCCGGTTTGATGTTCTGTACCGGAGAGCCCAGCGCACAAGGCGGAGACAGATCGTAACAGCGTCTGCGGTAATCATCTGTTGTTCCCTGGTTTTTTCCGCGTACAGTATGTATATGCTGGATCAGATCACAGAACGGCAGCAGAAGCTTTATGAAACAGAAGCTCTCCGCCTGGCTTCAGACGCTCAGGACGAGGCCTCTTCCTCCAATTATCTCCTGTCCATGCTCCTTGCCCGGGAAGCTCTGCCAAAAGATCTGGAAAATCCGGAACGTCCGGTAATTCCGGAAGCGGAGGCCGCCCTGCGAAGCGCTGTCACCCAGGAAACCGTCGATATGGGAAAGCTCCCCTATCTTACCCGGGCAGTCGCGCCGTTCAATGTTGCGACCTGGTGGATCTGCCGCCCATATGATGAGGGAAGAAAAGTCGCGCTGACAGACTTTGACAAAACATATCTTTATGATACCAGTAATGGCAGACTTATCTTCTCCTGCGATACAGAACAGGTTTATTTCAGTGAAAATGGCGAGAGAGCCTCCCAACAGCTTGAATGGCGGGAAAAAGATAAATATACTCTTTATCTGGATCTTTACCAGACAGACAGCGGAGAACATTATTATTCCGGCACCTATGAAGCGGAAAAATCTGATGATACTTTAGTCGATCTGTTTGCCATATGGGATGAAGACACCGATAACTGCTGGGTTGTAAAAGAAACTATTTCTTCTTCCTATGATAAAAGAGAAACGGTTCTGCTGGACCGGATCGACGGAGAAGGAAACAGCCACACCGGAGAGGAACTTCCAGAGGAAATCCTGAAATTAAGTAAAGATTATCAGTATTCTTATCTTGGAAATGAAAACTATATATCGGAAAAATACGATTATACGCCGGACGAAAACGGAAAAACAGGAAACGCAGAAATCGATCAGTTGTTGGAAGAACTTGCTTTTGCAGGTTATACTTCCGTCCGGGGTGTCAGAGAAATGAAAGATGGAGAGCTTCTGGTCTTTTCCTGTAATCTCTTTGACAGTGGCGGTATCTCCTATAATGGATATCAGGAAACGTCTGCCGCCGTGATCTGGTCCTGCAAAGAAAACCGGTGGCTGACTATACTGCCCGGTTTCGTTTATGAGGATCAACAAAGCGGACTGGTTTATCATCATACTATGGTGGAACTCCGGGTGTTATCCTGGCTGGAAGACAATTTCGGGATCGATGGTTCATCTACAGAACAATACCTTCTTGTAAGCGACGATGGAAAAAGATACGCGGACGTGGAGGAAGAAGGAGACTCTCTCTATTATTCTCTCTGGGAATCCGGGGATCTTACAGAACCGGTTCTACGGCTTCCCATAAAAGACTACAATGCCTATTATGTGACGCCGGA
>DWXL01000245.1 GCA_019119235.1 Candidatus Blautia excrementigallinarum
GCGTTCAACGCCCTTCTGAAAACACTGGAGGAGCCGCCGGCCTATGTGATCTTCATCCTGGCAACCACAGAGGCTCACAAGATCCCGGTGACCATTCTCTCCCGGTGCCAGAGATACGATTTTCACAGGATTTCCATCGACACCATCGCCGCCCGGCTGACGGAGCTTCTCAAAGCGGAGGGCGTGGAAGCGGAGGAGAAGGCGGTGCGCTATGTGGCAAAGGCGGGAGACGGTTCCATGCGAGACGCGCTGAGCCTTCTGGATCAGTGTATCGCTTTTTATCTGGGGCAGACCCTGACGTACGACAAGGTGCTGGACGTTCTGGGCGCGGTGGATACCGAAGTGTTCAGCCGGCTTCTGCGGAAGGTTCTGGAAGGAGACGTGACGGGATCCATTCATATCCTGGAGGATCTCATCACGGGCGGCCGGGAGCTGGGGCAGTTCGTGGGAGATTTCACCTGGTATATGCGTAACCTGCTTCTGGTGAAAACATCAGAGAATCCGGAGGAGGCGGTGGATGTTTCTTCGGAGAATCTGAAGCTGCTGAAAGAGGAAAGCCAGATGACGGATGTGGAAACACTGATGCGCTATATCCGGATATTTTCGGACCTGTCCGGACAGATCCGGTTTGCCACGCAGAAAAGAGTCCTTGTGGAGATCGCGCTGATCAAGCTGTGCAGGCCCGCCATGGAAACGAATCTGGATTCCGTGCTGGACAGGATCCGTGTTCTGGAGCAGAAAATAGAGGAGCGGCCGGTGCAGCAGGTGATCGTACAGAAGGCTGCCGGGCAGGGCGCGGAGGAAGAACCCGCGCAGGAAGAAAATAAACCGGTGAAAGCCGCTCCGGAGGATCTCAGGAAGGTTGTCGCAGGCTGGAAAGTGATCGTGGGGCAGACGGCGGCGGCTTTTAAGCAGGCTCTTTTGAAATCTGTTCCCAAGTATAACGGGGAGACCGGGGAGCCGGTTCTGTACGTGGAGTTTCAGACGCCTCTGGGACGGAACTACCCCGATGACTCCGAGGCGAAAAGAGAACTGCAGTCCATCATAGAGAGGCAGATCGGAAAAAGTATCGAACTTCATTTCCTGGTGGCGGAGGATCATCACCAGACGAATCTCGCCCGGATCACTGTGGACGAGGCGATCCGGGAAAATATCCATATGGATGTTGTGGTAGAAGAAGAACCGGAGGGCATGAGCCCGGAATAATCATCCGGAATCTTGACAGAAACCGGACGATAAAATATAGTAAAGATGCCGGATTTATCCATGACAGAAATAACGCCGGCATAAAAAATCAGGAGGAATAACAATATGGCAAAGAGAGGCGGATTTCCCGGAATGGGAATGCCCGGAAATATGAATAATCTTATGAAACAGGCGCAGAAGATGCAGCGCCAGATGGAGGAGAACCAGAAGGCTCTGGAGGAAAAGGAATTCACCGCGTCCGCAGGCGGCGGCGCCGTTGAGGTGACGGTTTCCGGAAAAAGAGAAGTGACGAAGGTTTCCCTCTCTGAAGAAGTGGTGGATCCGGACGACATCGAAATGCTTGAGGATCTTATCGTGGCTGCGACGAACGAAGCTCTCCGCAAGGTGGAAGAGGAGTCCGCGGCTGTTATGTCGAAGCTGACAGGCGGACTGGGCGGCCTTGGAGGAGGCCTTCCTTTCTGATGGAATATTACAGCACACATATCAATAAACTGATCGAACAGCTTTCCCATCTTCCGGGGATCGGGGCGAAATCCGCCCAGCGGCTGGCTTTTCATATTATGAACATGCCGAAGGATCAGGTGGAACAGCTTACGGCCTCCATCACCGGAGCAAGGGAAAAAGTAAGGTACTGTAAAGAGTGCTGTACTCTGACGGATCAGGAACTGTGTCCCATCTGCGCCAATTCCAGACGGGATCACCAGACGATCATGGTTGTGGAAAGCACGAGAGATTTGGCCGCTTATGAGAAGACGGGAAAGTATGACGGAGTTTATCATGTCCTTCACGGGGCGATCTCTCCCATGCTGGGCATAGGGCCGGACGATATCCGTCTGAAGGAGCTGATGCAGCGTCTCCAGCAGGATGTAAAAGAGGTGATCATTGCCACCAACTCCAGTCTGGAGGGGGAGACAACGGCAATGTATCTCAGCAGACTGATCAAACCTACAGGAATCAAAGTGAGCCGTATCGCCAGCGGCGTGCCGGTGGGCGGGGATCTGGAGTATATCGACGAGGTTACTCTGCTTCGCGCGCTGGAAGGCCGTGTGGAACTGTAGAAGGGGAATGAAGGATGGCGAAAAAGAAAATAACATCTTCCCAGGTGGCGGAAAAGGCGGGAGTATCCCAGGCGACAGTCTCCATGATCCTGAACAGGAGAAGCAATGTTTCTTTTTCCGCCGAGACAGTGGAAAAAGTGGAATGCGCAGCCAGGGAACTGGGCTATGAACTTCCGAAAAGAAGAAACAGAAAAGAAAACAGGAAAGAGAAACTGATCGTGGTTCTCTGTCCCACCCTTACCAGTCCTTATTACGTCCTTCTGCTCCAGGGGATCGAAGCGGTGGCAAACGAGAAGGGATACGGTGTGTTTATCTGCAACACCCAGAGAGACGCTCATCTGGAGGAGAAATATCTCCGTATGATACGCACCATACATCCCCAGGGGATCATATATACCTGTAATCCCCATCCGGATTTTCAGAAGAAGGTGGAGGAGATCGCTCTCGAGATCCCTCTTGTTATCATAAGCAACAAAGAAAAGACGACCACGGTTGACGCGATCAACCAGGACAATACCATGGTGGGGCGTCTGATGGCAAGGCATCTTCTGGATCTGGGACACAAAGACGTGGCGTTTATCACGCCGCCCCTTACCAGAAGACAGTGGCAGCGTTCCCGGAGGATCGACGGCTTTGTGAAAGAGTTTGAGAGAGAAGGGCTGGAAGGCCATGTTCTTATCAAGGCTGCGGATGAATCCATGGACCGTCAGCTCCCGAGGATGGACTCGGAATATTCCATGGGCTATCAGCTTACCATGGAGCTTCTCAGGGAGGAACGGCATTTTACGGCGATCGCCGGACAGAACGATATGATGGCTTTCGGAGCCATCGACGCTCTGGAGAAATCCAGGATCCATGTGCCCCGGGACGTATCGGTGATCGGCTGCGACAATATTTTTTATTCCAGTATCCGGCGGCTGTCCCTTACCACCATCGATCATTTTGTCGCCCTTAAGGGCCGGGACGCCTGCGATATCATCATCCGGAAGATCGGTACGAACGATCAGTTTTTTACGGATCTCCGGCCTACCAGCCTGTATAATATAGAGTATACGCCGAAGCTGATCGCGAGGAAGACGACGGCTTATGCAAGGGTGAAAAAAATAAAAAATAAACAGTCGGATAAATAATATTAATAATAATTTTTGAAAGTGCGGAAGCATGGAATGGAAAAATGAAGATTTTCAATATTTTTGTTTTGACAATCCGTGATAATCCGTACTTTTTATTTATAAAAAAATAAATTATTAATATAAATTTTATTAATAATGAAAGGCGGCACTTGACCGGAAAAAACTTTTTGCTATAATAAAATCATCAAGAAAAACAGCAAAAACTACAGGAGGGAAAAACAATGAAATTTTTTATTGACACAGCCAATGTGGAAGACATCCGTAAGGCAAACGACATGGGAATCATCTGCGGAGTAACCACCAATCCGTCTCTGATCGCAAAAGAGGGAAGAGATTTCAACGAGGTTATCAAAGAGATCACATCTATCGTTGACGGACCGATCAGCGGAGAGGTGAAAGCTACCACAACAGACGCTGAGGGTATGATCGCAGAGGGCCGCGAGATCGCCAAGATCCATCCCAACATGGTTGTTAAGATCCCGATGACAGGAGAGGGACTGAAAGCAGTTAAGGTTCTTTCCAAAGAAGGCATCAAGACAAACGTAACCCTGATCTTCACCGCAAACCAGGCTCTTCTGGCTGCAAGAGCAGGCGCTACCTATGTATCCCCGTTCCTTGGCAGACTGGATGACATCTCCACAGACGGACTTCCGCTGATCCGTCAGATTGCCGATATGTTCGCGGTAGCAGGAATCGAGACAGAGATCATCGCTGCAAGCGTTCGTCATCCTGTTCATGTAACAGAGTGCGCTCTGGCAGGAGCAGATATCGCGACAGTTCCCTATAAGGTTCTGGAGCAGATGCTTCATCATCCGCTGACTGACGCCGGAATTGAGAAATTCCAGGCAGATTACAGAGCAGTATTCGGAGATTAAGCAGAATTTTCGCGCGCAGGCCTCAGGCAGG
>DWXL01000246.1 GCA_019119235.1 Candidatus Blautia excrementigallinarum
TTTCCCTGGCGGTGGAACGGAACCTGCGCATTACAAGACTGTATGAATATTATGTGGAGACCATGGACGTCTCTTATCAGAGAGAACTGCCCAAGCCTCTCCTGATGTATTTTAATTATAATGACAACACACTGGGGGATACGAGGAAAGCTTTCGTCTATGCAAGTGTGATCGCCTGCAGAGACAAGGAACCCCTGATCTATGACAGCTATAAAGAAAGTATTAAAAGTTTCGCCCAGCGGAAACTGAAAGAAGGAAAGATGGATGAGAACTATGCGTCCATTTATCAGGAATTTCTTTTTTCACCGGAAAGCAGGGCGGAAGCCGGAGGACTTTCGGAAATTCTTTTCACTTACCGTCTGTACTGTGACGATCCCAAGATCCGCAGCGTGATCGTCTGCCACAGCCAGATGGAGAAGGAAGAGGTATGGCCCTGCGTACAGGGAGTCGCTTATCCCAGGATCTATACAGACGACGCGGTGATCCTGTTCCAGGATGACAAACAGAGACGCTACGCGTCCACGATACATTATAATCTGAAAAAACTCACGGACGACAGAGAGGCGGCGCTTACCGTACTGAAACTGGGCGCTGAGGATCCGGGAGTGCTGCTGCATTACTGCAGTGAACATGAGCTGGATTCCGAAAGCCTTGAATATTACCAGAAAATGGCCCAGGCGCCTGCATGCACGGAAGAATCCCGAAGAGAGATCCGCAGGAAGATCCTTGACTATTATGCTGCGCACATCCACGGGGAAGATCTGGACCACTATCTGGAAAAAATGGACTACAGGGAATACGCCCTGGTGGACCGTCCCACGCTTCTGGAAGTACTGATCTCCAGGAGAATGTTCCGTCAGGCGATGGGCCTGGTGGAGGAATTCGGTTACGAAGGCCTGTCCTTAAGCAGCCTTCTCAAACTTACCAGCAGAATGATCCTGAAATCCGATATGGCGGAAGACGAAGAACTCCTGGCGCTGGCGTCCGAGGTTTACCGGAGCGGCAAATATGATGAGGTTATCCTTCATTATCTGATGCAGTACCGCTTCGGGCCCATGGAAGAACTTTTTGCCATCTGGAAGAGCGCCAGAGGCTTTGAGATGGATACTTATGAACTGGAGGAAAGGATCTTAAGCCTTCTGATGTTTACCTCGGATTTCCGCAAGGAGGGCGAGGCTGTCCTGGAATCCTATGTGAAGCAGTCCGGCAAGGAACGGATCATCGGAGCTTACCTTACCCAGGTGGCATATGGTATTTTTGTGAAGGAATATCCCATGACGCCTTTCATCCGGGAACGGCTGGAATTCGCGTGGGAACACGGCTGGCCGGTGAACCGCGTATGCAGGCTGGCGCTTTTGAAGGAACTTTCCAGAGAGAAAGAACGAAGTGAAAAGCACCTGGAAATGGAGCGTGTGATCCTGGAGGAATGTGCAAAAGATCATATGGTGTTCGGATTTTTCCGGAAGCTTCCGCCGGAATTTTTAAGTCCTTATCAGCTGGACGATAAGACGGTTGTGGAATGCCATGCGCATCCCGATTCAAAAGTGACGCTGTATTACTCTATGGATACAGGTGCAGAAGAGAAGACTTATAAGAGCACGCCGGTAAAAGAGGTATATCAGGGAATTTTCGCCAGGACATTTACACTGTTCTACGGCGAGACGCTCCATTACTATTTCCAGATCGACAGGAACGGCGTCTCCAGGAAGACCGCGGAGAGAGTGCTTACCATGAAGAAGATCGAGGGCGCGCGGGGAAGCAAATATCAGCTCCTGAACCAGCTGATCTCCGCAAGGAAGCTTGACAAGCGTCAGGAGGTTACCGAGGGCCTGAAGAATTACCTTCGCCAGGAACAGTTTGTTAAGGAAATGTTTACCATAGAAAAGGAACATGAGGAATGAATGAAACAAAAGATTTGATCATTGGAATTGATTTCGGGAAAAAATATTCGCAGATCTGTTACTATGACAGAAAAGCGGAGGAACCCCGCTCTGTTCCCGTCAAGGTGGGGAGCAGTCTCTGCGAGACGCCCACCTGCCTCTGCAGAAGGACAGATCAGGACGCATGGTGTATCGGTCTGGAGGCGGAATACTTCGCCAGAGAAAAAGGCGGTTTTCTCATGGAGGATCTTACGGGGATCGCCTGCAGCACCGAACCGGTCCAGGCGGCCGGAGATACGCTGATGCCCTGGGAGATCCTGGCGAGATTTTTTAAGGGAATGCTGAAATTCCTGGGGATCATGGATATAGTTAAAAATACGAAATTCCTGACGGTCACGGTGGAAACCCTTGACGACATCCAGGTGGAGAATCTCCAGAAAGCCTGCAGATCACTGGGATTCGCAGACGATCAGTTCAGCCTTCTGGACTACGAGGAAAGCTTTTACTATTATGTCCTTACCCAAAAGGTGGAGACATGGAACCGCAGCGTAGGCTGGTACAGTTTTGACCAGGACCGCGTTACTTTCCGCAAGCTTGTGATGAATTCCGGGACCAGGCCTGTTCTGGTGCATCTGGAGGAACCGCAGTCGGCGAAGCTTCGGGAGAAGCCGGAGGAGAGAGACGAGGATTTCTTCAAATTCATTAAAGAAACACTGGGTACGGATCTTTATTCCAGCATCCAGATGAGCGGGGAGGGGTTCGACCAGGAATGGGCGGCGAAATCCGTCAAACTTCTGTGTTTCCAGAAACGCAAGGTGTTCTATGGAAATAATCTTTTTGCCGCAGGCGCCTGCAGTTCGGGAGCGGAGAAGATCATCAGCAGGAATCTGAAGGGATACCGCTATATGAGCCGTTCCCTTGTCCAGACAGATGTGGGCATGGATATGAGAGTGATGGGAGCGCCGGCGTACTATCCGCTGATCGAGGCAGGAAATAACTGGTACGACTGCAAAGCTTCCTGCGAACTGATCCTGGACAATACCGAAGAGCTTGTGTTCGTGGTGGGGACCATGGGGGAATCCGAGAAGAAAAGAGTGGCAATGCCCCTTCCGGGCCTGCCGAAACGTCCCAACAAAACAACAAGATTATCGCTGGAACTGAAATATATTTCCCGGAATGAATGCCGGATCACGGTGAAGGATCTGGGCTTCGGAGATATGTTCCCCGGCAGCGGAAAGGTATGGAAAGAAACGGCACAGTGGTAAAGGAGAGAGCAGCGTGAGCGGTTATATTTTATGTCAGACAAAGAAAGCGGAGACTCCGTATTATATCGAAAACATCAGCACGAATATCTATTCCCTGGAGGAACTCTGCTATTATTTCTACCATAATCTTTATCTGGTGGATCATTCGATCCTGAACGAAGGCCTTCTGACCTGGATCCAGGATGAGCTGAACCTCCCGAAGCTTGCTGCCAAGCTGAGAGCCAAACTGGGCAAGTTTTCCAGTATAGAAGATTTTCTCTACCCTGTTTTCAAGGAGATCAATTATCTTACCTATGAGGAACTGAAGGGGCTGAACAGCAGGATCCAGAAGCTGGACAAGGAAAGTCCTCTGGTGCGGGAAAAAGAAAAAGGGGACGCCCTGGCGGAAAACGGGATGTATGTCCATGCCATCCGTGCCTACCAGGATCTTCTGAAACAGGAAGATCTGGAGGAAGTCAGAGAAGGGTTCCGGGAAAATGTCTATCATAATCTTGGATGCGCCTACAGTTATCTGTTCCAGATGGAGAAAGCTCTGGAATGTTTCCTGAAGGCTTATGAGGAGCACCACAGCAGATCCGCCCTGAAAACATATCTGCTGGCTTTTCACAGTATCCGTACGCCTATTGAATATGAGAGCAGGGCTGCGGAACTGGGAGCGGACAGGGAAGTACTGGACGAGATCCGCAACGATCTGGCTCATTTCGCCAGACAGCCCCGGGTGCATGTGCATAACCGGAATATCGATAATATGCTGGAGAGGTTCACAAGAGAATATCACAGGAGCACAGGATCATAATAAGAGAGAAATATCATCAGACGAAAGCCGGAAAAAATCAGGCATCTGCCGGAGGATTCTGTAAAACTCAGATAAAACAGTGGACGAAACGGCTTTAATCTGGTAAACTAGAACTATATTCGGGGGTTAAAAGAGGGCTCCCAGAAAAGGTTAGGAGGAATCTATCATGTTAGTAAACGCTTCAGAAATGCTGAAAAAGGCAAAAGCAGGACATTATGCAGTAGGACAGTTCAACATCAATAACCTTGAGTGGACCAAGGCGATCCTGCTGACAGCACAGGAAAATAATTCTCCGGTTATCCTTGGCGTATCCGAGGGAGCCGGCAAGTATATGGCTGGATACAAGACAGTCGTAGGTATGGTTAAGGGAATGATCGAAGAGCTGAACATCACGGTTCCGGTTGCCCTTCATCTTGACCACGGCAGCTATGAAGGATGCCTGAAATGCGTAGAGGCAGGCTTTACCTCCATCATGTTCGACGGTTCTCATTATCCCATCGAAGAGAACGTTGCCAAGACGAAAGAACTGGTTAAGATATGCGCAGAGAACAATATGTCTCTGGAAGCTGAGGTTGGTTCTATCGGCGGCGAGGAAGACGGCGTGATCGGTATGGGCGAGTGCGCAGATCCCAAGGAATGCAAGATGGTAGCTGATCTGGGAATCGATTTCCTGGCAGCAGGTATCGGCAACATCCATGGTAAATATCCGGCTAACTGGCAGGGACTGAGCTTCGAGACTCTGGACGCGATCCAGCAGCTGACAGGCGATATGCCTCTGGTACTTCACGGCGGCACAGGAATCCCGGCAGACATGATCAAGAAAGCGATCAGCCTGGGCGTTTCCAAGATCAACGTAAATACAGAGTGCCAGCTTTCTTTCGCGGAAGCTACACGTAAATATATCGAAGAAGGCAAGGATCAGCAGGGCAAGGGCTACGACCCGCGTAAACTTCTGGCTCCCGGCTTCGAAGCGATCAAAGCCACAGTGAAAGAGAAAATGGAACTCTTCGGTTCTGTAAATAAAGCCTGAGGAAGAGCAGGCCTGCGGTGAAGATGATCCGGGATGGATCCAGTCCCAGAGATAAAATGGACGGAGCCGACAGGTCCGGAATTGAATGAAATGAACAGGTTCGGCCTGCCGCATTGACGCGGCAGGCCGTGTTTGTTGAAGTTTACTGTACAGGAAGGCATATCCATACAGAAGAAATGAAGAAAACTTTGGGGTTTACTGTACAGACGAGCATATATATACCGAAAAAACACAAGAAATCTTAAAACATACGGTAGCGACAGTATCTTGAAAAAATAGGATGAAGCAGGTGCAGATATGAAAGACCATATGGTGATCATGAATTTTACAGATATATATAAGGCGCAGGAATTCTGGCGGGACGAAGATCCTGCATGGGCAGAGCTGACTCAGCTCACAGGCTGCAGCTGCTACTGTGATGAGGAGGCGGCGAAAGTCCTCCGGCAGGAGATCGGGAAATTTCCTGTGAAAGGTATTCATTTCCTGGATTCCGGCAATTATCATTATATGAGCCTTCTTTGGATGGAAAAAATCGACAGGCCTTTCCGCCTGATCCTTTTTGATAATCATACGGATATGCAGCCGCCTGCTTTCGGCGGACTTCTTTCCTGCGGGGGATGGGCGGCGGAGGCTCTGGAAAAACTTCCTCATTTACAGGAGGTAATCCTCATAGGCCCGGATCAGGAAGCGTTCGATCAAGTGGATCCGGAAGCGCAAAAACAGGTGAGATTTCTTTCCCGGGAGAAACTGAGAGAGGGGCAAGAGCGGGAAATCAGGCGCTTCATTGAGGAACTTCCAACGGATCTTCCTTATTATCTGTCTGTAGATAAAGATGTTCTGAGACCAGGAGATGCTTCCACATCCTGGAGCCAGGGCGATATGAAACTGGAGGAACTTCTGGAATATCTGGAGCTGATTTTCCGGAATCAGGCCGTGCTGGGAATGGACGTCTGCGGGGAATGCGATCCGGATTCCGTTATGTACGGAAGATGTAACGATGCGGCAAACAGAAAACTGCTGAAACTGTCAGAAAGATACTGATAATAAGAGGATATGTAATGAAAAATGAATTGTTTCAAATCGGACCGTTTACTGTATACGGATACGGTCTGATGATCGCCGTGGGCGTGATGGCGGCGTGGATCACAGCGGAATACCGGGCAAAAAAAATGAAAATGCAGTACGAGCATATTTTTTATCTGGTCATCTGGTGTCTGGTGGGAGGGATGCTCTGTTCCAAGCTTCTTTTCTGGATCACGGAATGGAAAGAGCTTGTGCGAAACCCTGGATTCGTGATGGACACGATCAGCGATGGATTTGTGGTATACGGAGGAATTATCGGCGGCGTTCTGGCGGGATGGCTGTACTGCAGGATAAAGAAACTGAACTTCCTGGCATATTTTGATCTTGTGATCCCATCCGTGGCTCTTGCTCAGGGCTTCGGCAGGATCGGCTGTCTGCTGGCCGGGTGCTGTTACGGAAGAGAAACGGACAGCGCGTTTTCCATCACGTTTCATGATTCAGAGTTTGCGCCCAACAACGTGGCTCTGGTTCCCACGCAGATTTATTCCAGTGTGCTGGATTTTCTTAATTTTGCCGTGCTTCTGGCGATCGCAAAGAGAAAAAAAACAGACGGCCAGGTGGGGGCGTGCTATTTGATCTTCTACAGCGCCGGACGTTTTATCCTGGAGTTTTTCCGCGGAGATCTTGTCCGGGGAAGCGTTGGGAATCTTTCCACGTCCCAGTTCATCAGCATCTTTACTTTTGCGGCGGGAATTATCCTGCTGATGCGGTGCGGGAGAAGCCGGCAAAGTAAGAAACGGTAATATCTGAATGGAAACAGGCAGGATAAAAAATGGTAATATCCGGACAGAAGCAGAAAATATTTCCTGTTTTTCAGACATAGAATATATCAATTCTGCGCGGTGGTGAATATTTTATGCTGAGAAGTGAAGATTACGGATTTGCCAAAGGAGAAGAAAACACCGGAGTCATGTCAGAGCAGGCGGGACCGGAGACCATGCCTGAGATCAGCAGAAACCGGGAATTATCAGATGCAGAAATACAGGAGAGATCAGAGAACATGACGCTTCGGGAAGAATCTGCCATCTCTCCTGCTCAGGATCAGAATTACAGAAATTACATTGTGAGATACAGCCAGAACATATACGGTTCCGCAGATTATGAATCAGACAGGACCTTTCAGATCATCAACGAGCGGTTCGGGATTATCTATACGCCTGCAGAGCAGACGTCGCCGGAGTTTAACAGCTATACATACTCCTCCGTTCCGAAATGCTATACATACATGGATCTGGGAGGTCTTTCTGCGTCCGGGATCAATCGGCTCCATGAACATCCCTATCTGCAGCTCAGAGGAAAAGGAACGCTTGTAGCGGTGATCGATTCCGGGATCGATTATCGTCATCCGGCGTTTCGAAACGGGAATCAGAGCAAAATTCTCGGCATCTGGGATCAGAGCCTTCCGGGAGACGGATCGGACAAAGTGCCTTTCGGGCGCTTTTTTTCGGGAGAAGAGATCAGCCGGGCTCTGGAAACTGAAAATTCCCTGAATATTGTGCCGTCTGTGGATACCAACGGCCACGGAACCAGCCTGGCGGCCACAGCCGCGGGAAACAGCATGCCGGAAGAGGAGTTCTCCGGGGCGGCGCCGGAGGCGGATCTCCTCATCGTGAAACTGAAGCCGGCTAAGGAATATTTGAGGGAACTTTATCTGATATCGCCAAAAGCGGAAGTCTTCCAGGAAGACGATATCATGCTGGGAATTTCATTCGCCGTAAAATTTGCCACGGAAAACAGGATGCCGCTCTCTGTCTGTCTGGGACTGGGAAGCAGCCAGGGGTCCCACAGAGGCGAAAGTCCTCTCTGCCAGCTGATCGACAGCACTTCTAACCTCAGTCAGAACGCCGTATCCGCAGCGGCGGGAAACGAAGGACTCTCCAGACATCATTATGCGGAGACGCTGGACTCTTCCCGGATCGCAGACGAAATTGAACTCAGAGTGGGAGGAGCGGAAAGTGAAAACGGATTTTCCATGGAATTCTGGGGAGATTCCCCGGAGCTATACAGCCTGTCGGTGGAATCTCCCACAGGAGAGAAACTGGAGGTGAGCACGGCTCTGAAATACGGAACCCAGGAGCTTTCGTTTGTGTTCGTGGAGACGAAAGTACAGGTGAATTATGTGCCTATAGAACGGAATTCCGGAAACACACTGGTATTTTTCCGCTTTCTCCACCCGGCAGAGGGAATCTGGAAACTGGAAGTAAACGGAAAAACAAACAGCGAGGCCAGATTCCATCTCTGGCTTCCGGTGCGTGGAATGATTTCCGATGAGACGTACTTCCTGAAACCGTCTCCGGAGTGTACGGTCACATCTCCGGGAGACGCCGTGGACGCAATGACAGTGACCGCCTACCAGCAGAAAGACGGAAGCCTGTACACCCGGGCCGGGCGGGGATATACTGCCGGAGGCCAGGTGAAACCGGATTTTGCCGCTCCGGGAGTAGAGGTAACGACGGCCCTTGCGGGGCTGGCGGGAGGATATGGAGAAGTTTCCGGGACCAGCCTGGCCGCGGCGCAGACGGCGGGAATCGCGGCGCTTTTATTCGAATGGGCGGTGATCCGGGGAAACGAGCCGTATTTTTCCGGAAACAGTGTGAGAAATTATTTAAGGAGAGGGGCTGTGAGAGAAGAGGATCGTCAGTATCCTAACAGGGAGTGGGGATACGGGAAGGTGAATATTTATCATACATTTGAACTGCTGACATAAGCCGGCAAAGACAGTGGCGTCAGTATACAGAGTCTGGGCGCGCCGCCCTGCGTAACTGTAAAAACGTACAAAAACGGAATGGGAAATTCAGTAATTGTGCATACAAAAAAAATCAGGCAGCCTAATTGTTTTTATATGCGCAGTTTGTTATACTGTTATTATTATAAAGACGGCGGTAAAGACCAGCCGGATATTATGCCGTATAAACAGGGATATTAACCATAAATATAGCGTAGTAGGAGGTTGCCATGAAAAAAGGCAGTATTTTTGAACTGAACGGAATCCCCCGTCTGCAGGAAGCCTGTCCGTTGGCGCTGCAGCATGTAGTGGCCATGATCGTAGGATGCGTGACTCCGGCGATCATTGTAGCGGGAGCGGTAGGAGGAGGCGGCCTGAATGCCAGGGACAGAGTGATCCTGATCCAGGCTTCCCTTGTGATGTCGGCCATCTCCACACTGATCCAGCTCTTTCCCATAGGAAAAAAAGGCGGGTTTGCCATCGGTTCCGGACTTCCCATGATCATGGGTGTCAGCTTTGCCTACGTACCCAGTATGCAGGCCATAGCTGAAGGATATGGAGTTGCGGCGATTTTCGGAGCCCAGATCGTTGGCGGAATCGTAGCGCTTGTAATGGGGCTTCTTGTCCGGCAGATCCGGGTGTTCTTCCCGCCGCTGATCACGGGAACGGTGGTATTTACCATTGGTCTTTCTCTGTATCCCACCGCTATAAACTATATGGCAGGAGGAACAGGAAGCAAGGACTACGGTTCCTGGCAGAACTGGCTGGTGGCGTTTTTTACCCTGGCGGTTGTGACGGCTCTGAACCATTTCGGCAAAGGAATCTTCAAGCTGGCGTCCATCCTGATCGGAATCATTGCCGGATATATTGTTTCTATACCGTTCGGTATGGTGAACCTTTCCAGTGTAGGGGAGGCGGGCGTTTTTCAGCTTCCGCAGTTCATGCATTTCGGAGTGGAATTTGAGATATCCTCCTGCGTGGCTATCGGAATCCTTTTTGCAATCAATTCCGTACAGGCTATCGGCGATTATTCCGCCACTACCATAGGCGCCATGAACCGCACGCCCCGTGATGAAGAACTGCAGAACGGTATTGTCGGTTACGGTATTACCAATATACTGAGCGCTCTGTTTGGCTGCCTGCCTACGGCTACATACAGTCAGAACGTGGGTATCGTCACTACCACGAAGGTGATCAACCGCTGCGTTCTGGGACTGGCGGCAGTGATCCTGGCAGTGGC
>DWXL01000247.1 GCA_019119235.1 Candidatus Blautia excrementigallinarum
GAGCGTTTGCAGGAGTCCATATCATTTGGATATTTTATGGCAGTCTGTCTGAGAGTGCGAAAGGGATGAATACCCTGAAGGAATGGGAAGAATATATAGAGGACTATACCCGTAAGCTGGAAGAACAAGCGGGAAAACAGAAAAAAGAAGGCGTACAGATACTGACGCTCCATGGAGCGAAAGGCCTGGAATTTGATCGGGTATATATCCTGAATGTGAACGAGGGGAGTATCCCCTACAGGAAAGCGGTTCTGGCTCCGGCTGTGGAGGAGGAACGGCGGCTGTTTTATGTGGGGATGACCCGTGCCAGAAAATTTCTGACTTTATGTTATGTGAAAAAACAATATGAAAAGGAGAGGGAACCTTCCCGGTTCCTGAAGGAGGCTGGATTATGAACGCAGTGATCTATTATACTGAGATACCGGAAGAATACAGAGAGAAAAAAATGGAGCATATGATCGGGGAAAAACTGCTGGAAACAGGTCTGAAAAAAGAATACGGCCGCGATCTGAAATTTGAACCCAGATCCAGGGGTGAACACGGAAAACCTTTCTTTACCCTTCAGCCGAAGATACATTACAACATAAGCCATTCCGGAAAATACGTGGTGTGCGTGTTTGCAGAGGAGGAAGTGGGAATCGATATCCAGATCCACAAAGAGGTAAATTATGAACGTATGCTGGAACGCATGGTTCCCGGTAATATGATCAGGGAGATCCTGGAGGCGGACGATCCCGTCAGGGCCTTTTACGCCCAGTGGGTGCTGCGTGAGGCGTATATCAAATGGACCGGAGAAGGCCTGTCCAGAAATCTCCGTACCATTCCCATGGACAGCGGTTTCAGCCTGATGCTGGAAATGGAAGAAGGATACAGCGGAGCCGTGTGGTCTCAGGATCCGATGGAGCTCCGGTGGGAACACACAGAAGTGAAACTCCCGTGATACGTGTCTGGCTGTGCCGGAAAATTTTTGTGCTAAAAAAAGATTGTCCACATATATTAAGTGTAAAGAGAGGTGAGGACGATCGAAGCCAGCCAGATTCAGGATCTGTTCGCGGGAAATATAAGGAGGCTTCTGATAGAAGCGGAACTGGATTACGATAAACTGTATGAAATACGGATGCGCGCCGGGCGTCCGCTGTTTCTGACTTACGGGGGAGGAGAATGCTTTCTGAGAGGAAGGGGCTCCGCCCCTTATCTTGTTACAGGGGAAGATCTGAAAGAAACTCTGGAATATGTAAGCGGATATTCTCTTTACGCGTATGAAGATGAGATCCGTCAGGGATATTTAAGCGTCCAGGGCGGCCATCGGGTAGGAGTCACCGGAAAAGTGATCCTGGACGGCGACAGAATAAAAGGGATGAAATACATCTCCTGCATCAATCTCCGGATCGCCCATGAGATCCCCGGCTGTGCGGATAAGGTTATGCCCTATGTCAGGACAAAAGACTGGACAGCCCATACGCTGATCATTTCTCCGCCCCGCTGCGGAAAGACTACCATGCTCAGGGACATCATCCGTCAGCTCAGCAATGGAAACAGAAATATTCCGGGAATTACGGTGGGCGTGGTGGATGAACGGAGCGAGCTTGCAGGATGCTATCAGGGAATCCCGCAGAATGATCTGGGGATACGTACAGATATTCTGGACAGCTGCCCTAAGGCAGAGGGAATGCAGATGCTGATCCGTTCTATGTCGCCGGCTGTGATCGCGGTAGACGAACTGGGAAAAGAAGAGGATTTTAAAGCAGTGGAGTCAGTGATCCACTGCGGCTGCAAACTGATTGCCACAGCCCATGGAAATTCGCTGGAGGACGTGCTGGGAACGCCCTTTTTTTCCAGACTGAGAGAGATGAAGGTGTTTGAACGTTATATCGTGCTTGGCGGCGAGAAAAGAGCAGGTACGGTAAAGGGTATCTTTGACGGGAAGGGAGACCCATGCTGAGAATGGCAGGCATCATACTGATATTGCTGGCGGGAGCGGGTATGGGCTATGCGGGCAGCAGAGAACTGACGATGCGGGAGAAAAATCTCCGGCAGTTTCTGCAGCTGATCATATATCTGAGAGGTGAGATCCGCTGCGGCTGTGCGTCTCTGCCGGAAGGATTCCGGGAAACGGCGGACAGATTTTCCGGTGTGTACGGGGAGTTTCTC
Organism: Candidatus Blautia excrementigallinarum; assembly: GCA_019119235.1. Taxonomy (GTDB): domain Bacteria; phylum Bacillota; class Clostridia; order Lachnospirales; family Lachnospiraceae; genus Blautia_A; species Blautia_A excrementigallinarum. The sequence continues at coordinate 2,152 of DWXL01000247.1, forward strand.
GGGGAGGTTTCCCAGAGACTGGGAAATCCGGCCGGAGGATCCATGGGAGAGATATACCGGCAGTGTGCGGAGGCAAAACTGAAGAGGCTTGAACTTTCCCGTGAGGAACGGGAACTGGTCTGGTCCCTTGGGGGACGTCTGGGATATCTGGACCGGGAAATGCAGCTGCGCCAGCTGGAACTCTGCGAGGAGGAAACACGGAGGCGCCTGGAGGATCTGAGAAAGGAGATGCCGGACAAAAAGAAAATATATCAGAGTCTGGGAGTATTGGGAGGAATTCTTCTGGCAGTGCTTTTGTGGTAGTCCCGGTACGGAAAGGAGAAGAGAATGGAAGTCACCATTATATTTAAAATAGCGGCAGTGGGAATCCTGGTTTCCATTCTCTCCCAGATTCTGAAGCACAGCGGCAGGGACGAGCAGGCTTTTCTGGTAAGTCTTTCGGGACTTCTGATAGTGCTGTTCTGGATCGTTCCGTATATCTATGATCTGTTTGAGAGCATCCAGAAACTTTTTGTTCTGTAGACGGATGCTGAAACACGGATCCACCGGTATATGAAGAAGTTTCGGAGGTCGGCGGCAGAATGGATATTGTTAAAATTTCATTGCTTGGAATATGCGGCGTAATGCTTGGGTTCTTTCTGAAAGGGACCAGGCCGGAATATGCGGCTCTGGTAACCGCGGGGATCGGTATTATGATCCTGGGACTGGCGGTAGGAAAACTGGAATATCTCTTTGAAGCAGTAAGTCGGCTGAAAGAAAAACTGCCGGAGGATAACGGTCATCTGTCCACGCTGATAAAAATGGTGGGAATTACATATATCGGCCAGTTCTCTGCAGGAATCTGCAGAGACGCGGGGCATCAGGCAACAGCGGGACAGATCGAACTGTTCTGCAAACTGTCCGTGATGGTGCTGAGTATTCCGGTACTGATGGCTTTGCTGGATACGATACAGGAGTTCCTTGTATGAAACCGGGAATCAGGCTTTTTCTGCTGCTGCTGGCAGGCATACTCCTGTTATCGCTGCCGGGACCGGAATACGTCCGGGCGGAGCCTGCCGGCGGGAATGAGGATCCGGCGTACACAGAACCGGATAAAGAGCAGGAGGCAAATGAGCTTAAACAGGAGATCCTGTCGGAACTGGATCTTAAAGAGGTGCAGGACATGCTGGATGCCATGCTGAGAGAAGAGAGTTTTTCTTTCCGGGAGGCTCTGGAAAACCTGCTTACAGGAAAAGACGCGTTTTCAGAAGAGGCGGTGCAGAAATTTCTGCACGGCCTTTTGTTTTCTGGACTGGAAAAAGAAAAATCGTTGTTTATGAAGATTCTTCTGCTGATTCTTCTTGCCGCGCTGCTGGCGAACTTCGCCTCTGTCTTTGACAGCGGGCAGATCGGAGAGATCAGCTTTTACATTGTATACCTTCTTCTTTTTATGCTGCTTATGAATTCATTTTCACAGGCGGCTTCCGCACTGCAGCAGGTGATCTCCTGGATGACTGATTTTATGAAGGCGCTTGCCCCGGCATATCTTATAACAGTATCTGCCGCCTCCGGCGCCGGCGCCGCGGAGATGTTCTATGAAGGCGTTCTGATCCTTGTGTGGCTGATCCAGTGGATCCTCCTTTCTGTCATACTTCCGGGAACAGATCTGTATGTACTGCTGCGTCTGGTGAACCATCTTTCCCGTGAGGAGATGCTGGGAAAACTGGCGGAACTTCTGTCCACTGCCATAAGCTGGGGTCTGAAGACACTGCTGGGGATTGTAGCGGGGCTGCAGGTGGTAAAAGGGCTTGTGGCGCCTGTGGCTGACACACTGAAAAGAAGCCTGATCGGAAAGGCGGCGGGAGCGCTTCCGGGTGTTGGAAACGCAGTGAATATGGTGACAGAGCTTGTGGTGACAAGCGCAGTACTAGTGCGCAACTGCCTTGGAATTATGATCTTGATCGCTTTTGTCCTGGCAGGGGCCGGACCGGTGATCCGCTATGGAATTCTTTCTCTTGCCTATCGTTTTCTGGCGGCCTGCGCGCAGCCGGTTTCCGACAAAAGGATCGTGGAATGCCTGAGTACAGTGGGAGAAGGTTATGGACTTCTTCTGAAAATCCTTTTTACGGCGGAAGTACTCTGTATGCTGGCGTTCCTGATACTGATGGCAGGACTGGGAGGAGGGGCGTGAATATGCGCGAAGAACTGTACGAATGGGTGCGGAATCTTGCAGTCTTTTATATTCTTTTTACAGCGGTCCTTCATCTTGTGCCGGACAAAAAATACGAACGATATATCCGTTCTTTCATGGGGCTTCTTCTGATCTACATGCTGTGTACTCCTGTGCTGGCTGTCATCGGGCGAAGCGGGGAACTGCTCAGGAACTTTCAGGCAAATTACAGGAATGAACAGAATCTGATGGAAGAGAAGTCTTCGGAAAACCTGCAGGCATTATACCTTACACAGGGGTATGAGAAAGAATTTGGGAAAAATATAATGGAAAAAATTTCCGGGACAGACATAAAGATCACAGATGCAGCCGTAAATATAGATGGGGAGAGGACAGCCGTCACACTTTACGCGGATCAGGAACTGACGCCGGAAGAGGAGGGGGAAATATATGATGTGCTCAGACGGGACTTCGGAATTGAGAAAGAAGACTGTCAGATCGTGGCTGCGGGGGATGACGAAAAGACACTGGGCCGCAGTTCTCCTTCTGGGGCTTCTGCTGGCAGTGATGGCGATTCCGACGGCTGAACAGGGAAACAGAGACAGGAAAGCCGGAAATGAAGCGGGGGAAATGAGCGGAGAGACATCTGAAAAAACGGAACTGGAAGCCAGGCTGGAAACCGTGCTGGAGAGTGTGGAAGGAATCGGAAAAGTGGAAGTGATGATGATGACCGGACAGGATACGCAAAGCTTCTATGGTTCTGAAGGGACAGAAGTGACAGGAGTACTCATCGCGGCGGAGGGAGCGGATAATTCTGTGACAAAGCGGAATATTCAGGAGGCTGTGATGGCATTATTTCAGATTGAAGCCCATAAAATTAAAATAATGAAAATGAAATGAGGAGAGTATAGTGAAAAAAATTGTGAAAAAGAATCAGGTGATCATTACTTCTCTTGCGATCCTGATCGCCGTGGCGGGGTATCTGAATTTCGCGGATGTGGATCTGGGATTCAAAGATCAGGAAACCAGCACGGACAGCAGCAGTATACTGGAAGATGTGGACTATGATCTGACAGATGAAACAGCCCTTCTGGATGAGAACGGGGCGGATGGCCTGGAATCGGAAACGGAGGCCGATGAGACCGGCACCCCGGGAGAGGCCGTACTTACCGCGGCGTCTGATTTTGCCGCCCAGGCGAAGCTTTCCAGGGAACAGGTGCGTTCCAAAAACAAGGCGGATCTGCAGGAAATCATCAACAGCGCGGACATCGGGGATGAACAGAAACAGGAAGCGGTCAATACCATGGTGGCCATGACAGATACGGCGGAGAAAGAGGCGGCGGCAGAACTCCTTCTGGAGGCAAAAGGTTTCGAAAATGCCGTTGTGAATCTGACAGGAGAGACGGCGGATATCGTGGTGCCGGAAAGTGACCTGGACGACGCCAGAAGAGCGCAGATTGAAGATATCGTGAAACGCAAGACAGGTATCGCGGCGGAAAATATTGTGATCACTCCGCTGAACAAGGATGAAGAAACTTCCGCGTCGGCAGAAACATCAGAAGAAGAGCTCTATGAGGACGAAACCGAAGAGACATCCGCAGACTCTTCCGGAGATACCGGAGCAGAAGAATATGAGGATGAAACGGTATATGAAGACGAAGGCGGTCAGTATGAGGAATCTTCCGGGGATTATGTGATCGAGACAGAAGGGATTTATGATTAAATCCATTTTCCGCGGGGAAGCGGAAAACAAACTTCTTGACAGTGCAGCCGGGATTATACTAGAATAAAAAACTGGGTAATCTGCCGGCAGCCGCACTGTCTGCGGCGATCCGGAAAGATTCCCGCAAAGCAGATACAGATATTTTATGATCAGATAAAATCAGGAGGCAGAACGTGTCCAAGTATGCGAATGAAATAGAAAAAAGAAGAACTTTTGCCATTATATCCCACCCCGACGCCGGTAAGACTACTCTTACAGAGAAATTCCTGCTGTACGGCGGAGCCATTAATCTGGCGGGAAGCGTCAAGGGAAAGGCGACAGCCCGCCACGCGGTGTCCGACTGGATGGAGATCGAGAAGGAGAGAGGTATCTCCGTAACATCCTCTGTCCTTCAGTTCCATTATGAAGGCTACTGTATCAATATCCTGGATACCCCGGGACATCAGGATTTCTCCGAGGATACCTACCGTACTCTTATGGCGGCGGATTCCGCCGTTATGGTGATCGATGGGAGCAAGGGCGTGGAGGCGCAGACAAGAAAGCTTTTCAAGGTCTGTGTTATGCGCCATATTCCCATCTTCACCTTTATCAACAAAATGGACAGGGATGCAAACGACACCTTCGACCTTCTGGACGAGATAGAGAAGGAGCTGGGGATCGCTACCTGTCCGGTCAACTGGCCGATAGGATCCGGAAAGAAATTCCGGGGCGTCTATGACAG
>DWXL01000248.1 GCA_019119235.1 Candidatus Blautia excrementigallinarum
GTCCGCGCCAGAGGTATTTATATGGAAAACGCGGCTCCGGCAGGTTCCGGCGCCATGGCGGCGGTTCTGGGAATGGAAGCCTCTGTGATCGAGGATACCATCAAAGATATAGACGGCGTATCCATCGCCAACTATAACTGCCCGGGACAGATCGTTATCACCGGAGAGGCAAAAGGGGTACAGCAGGCTTCGGAGGCGCTGAAAGAGGCGGGAGCCAGAAGAGTCCTGCCCCTGAATGTCAGCGGCCCGTTCCATTCCCCCATGATGGTTCCGGCAGGAGAAAAGCTGAAAGAGGTACTGGACGGCGTCACGACTACGGCGCTTCATATTCCCTATGTGGCCAATGTAAACGCCAAAGTGATCGCGGATTCCGGCGAGATAAAAGATCTTCTTGTGAAGCAGGTAAGTTCTTCCGTTCGCTGGGAACAGAGCATGGAGACCATGATCCGGGAAGGCGTGGATACTTTCGTGGAGATCGGTCCGGGAAAGACGCTTGCCGGTTTTATGCGCAAGATCAACAAAAATGTAAAAATGTATCATATCGGTACCTGGGAAGAGGCCGAGAAAGTCTGCGCGGAGCTGACTGGAAGCGGCGACTGACCGGGGAGATTCCGGAGAGGAGATAACATAAATGGCAGAACAGCAGAACAAAATAAAAACGGCCGTTGTCACCGGCGCTTCCAGAGGCATCGGAAGAGCTATCGCCCTGGAACTTGCGTCAAAAGGCGTGCGTGTGGTCATCAATTATAACGGTTCTTCTGACAGGGCAAAAGAAGTGCAGAAGGAAATTCAGGAAAACGGCGGACAGGCAGAGGTACGTCAGTGGAACGTGGCGGATCACGGAGCGTGTGAAGCCGCTGTCCGTGAGATCGTAAAGGAATTCGGAAGCATCGATATTCTCGTAAATAACGCGGGCATCACCAAAGACGGCCTTCTGATGGCAATGTCCGAGGAGAATTTTGACAGTGTGATCGATGTGAATCTCAAGGGAACTTTCAACATGATGAGATTTGTATCCCGCCAGATGCTGAAGCAGAGAAGCGGCAGGATCATCAGTATGGCTTCTGTGGTCGGAATCGCCGGAAACGCCGGACAGGCCAACTATGCGGCGTCCAAAGCCGGAGTGATCGGTCTTACCAAATCGGCGGCCAGAGAACTGGCTTCCCGCGGCATCACAGTCAACGCGGTGGCTCCGGGATTCATTGAAACAGAGATGACCGCTGTTCTGCCGGAAAAAGTAAAAGAAGCATCTGTGGCCCAGATCCCTCTGGGACATTTCGGAAAACCGGAGGATATCGCGAAAACAGTAGCGTTTCTTGCATCTGACGACGCGGCGTATATCACCGGACAGGTGATCCAGGTTGACGGAGGAATGGTAATATGAGTAAAAGACGGGTAGTTGTCACAGGACTTGGAGCGGTTACGCCCATCGGAAATAATGTGAAGGATTTCTGGGCGGGCGTCCGTGAGGGAAAGGTGGGAATCGCTCCCATCACCAAATTTGACACAACAGATTATAAAGTAAAACTTGCCGCTGAAGTAAAGGATTTTAACGCGAAGGATCATATGGATCCCAAAGCGGCAAGACGTATGGAGGTTTTTTCCCAGTATGCGGTGGCCGCGGCAAAGGAAGCCTATGAGGATTCCGGCCTGAACATCGAGGAGGAAGATCCTTTCCGCGCCGGCGTGATCGTGGGTTCCGGAATCGGAAGTCTCCAGGAGCTGGAACTGAGCTATGGAAAAATCTTAAGCCAGGGACCGAATAAGGTTCCGCCGCTGATGGTTCCGCTGATGATCTCCAACATGGCCGCGGGCAATATCTCCATTCAGCTTGGATTCCGCGGAAAATGCACGGATGTGGTAACAGCCTGCGCCTCGGGAACACACAGTATCGGAGACGCTTTCCGCGCGATCCAGTACGGAGACGCGGATATCATGGCGGCCGGAGGTACGGAAAGCAGTATCTGTCCCACCGGAGTGGCCGGATTTACCGCTCTTACCGCTCTGACGAAATCTGAGGATCCCATGAGAGCCTCTATTCCTTTTGATAAGGACAGAAGCGGTTTTGTCCTGGGAGAGGGAGCCGGTGTGGTGATCCTGGAAGAACTGGAGCACGCAAAGGCCAGAGGCGCGAAGATCTACGCGGAGGTTGTGGGCTACGGCGCCACGGCGGACGCTTATCATATTACTTCTCCCATTGAAGACGGAAGCGGCGCCGCCAGGGCGATGACGCTGGCCATGGAAGAAGCGGGGGCAAAACCGGAAGAGATCGAGTACATCAACGCTCACGGAACCAGCACCCATCACAACGACCTTTTTGAGACGAGAGCGATCCATGCGGCGTTCGGACCTGCGGCAGAGAAGGTGATCGTAAATTCCACAAAATCTATGATCGGACATCTTCTCGGCGCAGCCGGCGGAGTAGAATTTATCACCTGTGTGAAGTCCATTGAGGACGGTTTTATTCATCAGACAGTGGGAACCACAGAGCCCGGAGAGGAATGCGATCTGAACTACGCGATCGGAGCTCCGGTGGAGAAAGAGATCCGTTACGCCATGAGCAATTCTCTCGGCTTCGGCGGTCATAACGCAACCCTTCTGGTGAAGAAATACGAGGAGTAATAAAATGGAATTTGAAAACCTTCTTACATTAATCAAAGCGGTATCTGATTCTGAACTGACAGAATTTCAGTACGAGGAAAACGGAACGAATATCCGTTTTGTAAAAGAACAGCCGCAGCAGATCCCGGTGGAAGTACAGGCTGTTCCGGTACCGGCAGCCGTACAGGCCGTCCCGGCAGTAGGAAACGGCGCGGCGGATACAGCCGCGGAGCCGGAGGGAATGCTTGTGAAGTCTCCGCTTGTGGGTACTTTCTACGCCGCTCCGGCAGAGGACGCTGACCCGTTCGTATCTGTAGGGGATACGGTGAAAAAAGGACAGACTCTTGCCATTGTGGAGGCCATGAAGCTGATGAACGAGATTGAAAGCGATTACGACGGAAAGATCGCGGAGATCTGCGTGGAAAACGGTCAGGCTGTCGAGTACGGCCAGCCGCTGTTCCGTATTGTGTGACAGTAGGAGTGTGAAAAATGAAACGACTGGGTATCAAAGAAATTGAACAGATCATCCCCCACAGACATCCGTTTCTGCTGGTGGACTATATAGAGGAATATGAGCCGGGAGAGTATGCGGTAGGATATAAATGCGTAACTTTCCATGAAGACTTTTTCCGGGGCCATTTCCCCCAGGAGCCGGTAATGCCGGGAGTCCTCACAGTGGAAGCCCTGGCGCAGACAGGCGCTGTCGCTATTCTCAGCAAAGAGGAAAACAAAGGAAAAACAGCGTACTTCGGCGGGATCAAAAACTGCCGTTTCCGCGGCAAGATCGGTCCGGGGGACAAGGTAAAACTGGAAACCAGGATCATTAAGAGCAAAGGCCCCCTGGGCATCGGCCAGGCGGTGGCAAGTGTGGACGGTAAAGTAGTGGTCGAAGCGGAACTGACCTTTATGATTGGATAGGTGGAAAAAATGATCAAAAAAGTACTGATAGCGAACCGGGGCGAGATCGCCGTCCGTATTATACGGGCATGCCGGGAAATGGGGATTGAGACTGTGGCCGTATATTCCGAGGCCGACAGGGAAGCCCTTCATACACAGCTGGCAGACCAGGCGATCTGTATCGGCCCGGCGCCTTCCTCACAGAGTTATCTGAGCATGGAAAATATCATCAGTGCAACGATCGTATCCGGCGCTGACGCCATTCATCCGGGATTCGGATTTCTCTCTGAGAACAGCAGGTTCGCGGAACTCTGCGAGCAGTGCAATATTACGTTTATCGGCCCGCCTTCAGGCGTGATCGCAAGCCTGGGAAATAAGCAGGCGGCGAAAAATACCATGGCAGCGGCCGGCGTTCCGGTCATTCCCGGAGGATCCAATCCTGTATATAATGCGGAAGACGGAGCAAAAGAAGCGGATGAGACCGGCTATCCGGTGATCATTAAGGCGGCTCTGGGCGGAGGCGGCAAGGGAATGCGTGTGGCCGACACCCCGGAAGACTTCAGAGAAAGTTTTCAGACCGCGCAGAAAGAGGCTCAGATGGCTTTCGGCGACGGGACCATGTACATCGAACATTTTGTCCGCCATCCCAGACATATTGAATTTCAGATCATGGCCGACAGTTTCGGCAACGTGATCCATCTGGGAGAGAGAGACTGTTCCATTCAGAGGAACCATCAGAAGATGATCGAGGAATCTCCCAGCATCGCCATTTCCGACGAACTCCGCAAAAAAATGGGCGACGCGGCGGTGCGGGCGGCGAAGGCCGCGGGTTACGTCAACGCGGGCACCATCGAGTTCCTTCTGGAAAAAGATGAGAAATTCTATTTTATGGAAATGAATACGAGAATCCAGGTGGAGCATCCGGTGACAGAATGGGTGACCGGCGTGGACCTTGTGAAAGAACAGATCCGCATCGCCTCCGGACTGCCGCTGTCGTACAGACAGGAGGATATCCGTCTTACAGGACACGCCATAGAGTGCAGGATCAATGCGGAAAATCCGGCGAAAGGCTTTATGCCTTC
>DWXL01000037.1 GCA_019119235.1 Candidatus Blautia excrementigallinarum
GTAGATCACAGCGAGCTTGCCATGGCGGAATGGTTCCACCGGAGCGAGATCAGAGGACAGGGAAATTCCTCCAGCCTGACCAACGAAATGATGCTGGTCTTCGCTGAAGGAAAAGAACCCCGGTAAGATATAGATTATAATTTACTTATCATTCTCCCAGACCGCTTTCGATCAGTTCGCCGAGAGTTTTCAGATCCGCTTCTTCTGTCTCTCCAGTACACTGTACCTCGATTTCCGAACCGGACTTTATGGCCGCCGCCATAATATTCAGGATACTTTTTGCCTGGATCGTCTTCTCACCGTATTTGATAATCACGTCCGACCGGCATTTTCCGGCAGCTTTCGCCATTACTGCTGCCGGGCGTGCATGAAGGCCGGACTCATTTTTTATGATAAATTTCTGTGATACCATATCGTTTTCCTCCTGTTTTCTGTGTTAAACTTCCACGCCAAAATGTTTAAAAAGAATTTTTTCCGCTTCCGCGCACCAGAGTCCCCGGTTCCTGGAGCATACCTCGTCCAGTTCTCTAAACAGGGGATCTGTTTCCCCCAGCTTCCCAAAATCCTCAATGGCTGTAAGCGGCATATCGAACTGTGTATAGGTCAGCTTCTTGCCGCCGGGAATCTTGGGAAGATTCAGCGTAGCGTCCACGATACTGTTAATGCCTCCCACATGAGTCACCATAACGGCCGGTTCTATCTTTCCCGCTGCCGCCAGTGTGTTGGCCTCAATAAGATCGTCGTTGTTTCCTCCGGTTGTTCCCACGATATGGGTGCTGATATAATGCACATTGTACATATTGATTTCCGCGGAGAACTGATTATCCGTAGGTCCTGCAAAGAAGTTCATGCAGCCGTCAAAAGCAAGAAGTTTATCGCACATTTCCACAACCGGTTTGATGGGAAGCATGACGAATACATCGTCATATCCTTTTCCGCCTGTAATATCTCTTAATTCTTTCACCGGATCCGCCATCTTCGCGGTATTCACATACAGAAGCTCCACGCCGTGAGCCGCGGCCTTTTCCGGAGAGATCACTTCCGCGGCGCGTGCAATCTTGGAATCGTCAATATCGGTAACTACGATTCTCTTCGGTCTGTTCTCAATCTGGATCCCGTAGGTGATCATACCCAGACCCATGGGGCCGCATCCGCCGGCCACCAAAATATCTCCGTCCGGTTTTGTTCCTGTGGCAAGATCATGATTTCTCTTATTGGTATGATAATTTCCGTGATAACCTCCGATGCAGCAGCTCATAGGTTCTCCGAGAGAAGCTTCAAAAAAGCTGTCTCCATCGTAGGGCATCAGACATCCCAGTTCCATTACTTCATGCGGGATAATGCAGTAAGTGCAGGCGCCGCCGAAATATTCATAGGAATATCCCGGGGAGGCAAGGCTTCCTTTATAGTTCAGCGCAGGCTGCTGGGCAAATTTCATACCCGGTTTGAACTGATCCTTCCATTTTTCTCCCACTTTCACGATCACGCCGGCAAACTCATGTCCCACGATCACTGGATTCGTATCGATATTCTGAGGCGCTCTTTTATGCTTTTTGCCCTGTTCCACCAGCTTGTAGGTGGACATGCAGATACTGTCGCTCATAACCTTTACGAGGATCTCATCCTCTTTAATCTCCGGAAGTTCAAACTCTTCCAGTCTTAAATCTCTGACGCCGTAAAGTCTCACTGCTTTTGTTTTCATGATTTTTTCTCCTCTTTTATTTAAGATACGCAATTACAACCTGCTTCTTCAGTTCTTCCACCAGCTTTTTTGACGGAGGTTTGGTGCCGATAGTAGTCACCGCCCCGGCGGACACCGCCATACAGAGACGGATCGTCTCCTCTGCCGCGAGATTCTGATCCCAGGCAAGCGCCAGTCCGGCCACCATGGCGTCCCCCGCTCCTACGGTGGAGTGTGCTTTTACGGACAGCGCCGGGCATCGCGCCGTCTGTCCGTCCAGAAGGAACATCGCGCCGCTCTGTCCCATGGAAACGGCGATACTTCCGATTCCTTTATCTTTAAATTTCTCCGCGATATGTACCAGTTCTTCCTCTGACGCCCTGTAATCCATTTCCGCGTATTCCTCAAGCTCCACCCGGTTTGGTTTGATGATATCCGGAACGGCCTCCACTCCCAGGCGGAAAAGTTCTCCGTCCGCGTCCAGAAGAACCTTCGAGCCTTTTTCATGTACCGCGCGGATGATCCGTGCATATGTATCTTTTGAAACTCCTGCCGGAATGCTTCCCGAGAGAACAAACAGCGTGTCCGCTCCGGCGTAGCCCAGAAGCTTATCTTTCAGCGCTTCCATCTGTTCTTCTGTGATCACCGGGCCCGGTTCGTTCAGTTCTGTCAGCGCGCCGTTTTTTTCATAAACCTTGGTATTTGTCCTGGTCTCTCCATCCACCCGGACAAAATCATTTTCAATCCCCTTCTCTTCCAGGACGCCGGCTATGGTCCTTCCGTTATTTCCTCCAAGGAATCCCGTTGCAATACTTTTTCCGCCCAGTTCTCTGATTGTTTTGGAAACATTGATTCCTTTTCCTCCGGCGTCGTATTCCACTTTGCTGATCCGGTTCAGGCCCCCCTGGATCAGGGAGTCGATTTCCACTGTTTTGTCGATAGCCGGATTCATTGTAACTGTAATGATCATTTTCTGCTCCTTTCCCGGACCTTTTCTTTATATCGTCCGGAAATTTCCATGTCAGTTGCCCGCAAGCATCCCGTAAACCGTATCCGCGTCTCCGTTTACAAGTTTTTCCACAGCCTCCGGGGCAAGCATCTTATCCGCGATCACCGCCAGTATCTGAAGGTGTTCTTCTCCCACGCCTGCGATGCCTATAACGATATTCGCCTTTTCATCGCCCCAGGACGTCCCCTCGGGGAACACCATCACAGCGATCCCGGAGGCTTTGATGTCTTTCTTGGCGGCCTCTACGCCGTGGGGCAGCGCCAGCCCGTTCCCCATGAAAGTAGAAAAGGATTTTTCTCTTTCCAGCATCGCCTCCACATAAGGCTGATCCACATATCCGCTGTCCACCAGCATCTGGCCTACCTGGCGGATCACATTTTCCTGTGTGTCCGGCCTGCACCCCACTTTAATGTTTTCCCGGTACAGAAGTTCTTTTTTTGTCTGCTCAGGCTTCGCCCCTTCTTTTTTCTTTCTGAAAAGCATATCTGTTCCTCCCTGTAATTTTTTTCATTTTTTCCTGTCCGCTGTTCTTTATGGTTTTATTATAGAATCCCGCTCTCATGAATTTCAACTTAAAGAACATGGGATTTGGCGCCATCAGATAGCGCCAAATCCCATTTACAAAAAGGACAGCCGCTGACGGCCGTCCCTTTCCCCTTATCAGATTTTAGATAGATATGTATTAAAAAACTTCTTCAGATGCGCGGACAGAGCGCGCCGGATATTTTCCCGGTTTCCTGTCAGTACCGTATCCATAAAAGCAGGATCCTCGATCAGCACAGTGCTGATATAACCCAGGATCGCGCTGTTGGTCTTCACATTACTGTCTGCGGGAAGCAGCATGATAAACACCACCTGGATATTCCTGAAATACGGATCAAGAAAAGGCTTCAGATCCTTTGTCATGCACACAGTGAAACTGGGCCGCACCACGCCTTTTGTCCTGGTGTGGAGAAGGGCGAATCCGAATTCCGCAAAAATCTGTGAAGAGATTTTCTCCCTCCGTCTGATATCCTCCTGGATCATTTCTCCCTGGTCTCTGTACGGGGAAAGTTTTTCCCCCACGGCGATCAGAAGTTCGTCAAAGGTTATGTAGTTGTCCACCTTGAAAAACTCCATATATTTGATCACCGCATTGATCTGCGCCGCCATAATATTGATTTCTTCCAGTTCCCGGGAAAATCCCTCCGCCTCCCCGGAAACTTCCGGCGTCCGTTCGTACTGGAAGATCATTGCGCGGATCTGTTCCATATCTTTTTCATTCAGAAGCGGATTTACGTAGACCACCGGAGTATCCACATTTTCCAGGGAAATACTGGATACAAAAAAATCCGTTTTCCCCGCCACAAAAGGCGTCACGTCATTTTTTCCGTATGTGGCAATGGATATCCTCCCCTGAAAAACATGCTTCAGTTTGGTGGCCATCAGACGGGAGATTCCAATCCCGCTGGAACATACCACTCCTATATGAACCTTCCGGATCTGTTCATTTCTTCCTTCCAGCCGCACAAGGGCCGCGCCGAAATGCACGGTGAGAAATCCCGTCTCCTCCTCCGGCACCTTTTTACCGGTAAAATCCTCCAGAACTTTCGATACGCTGAGACATCTCTCGTAAATATCCGCGTAGTTGGTCTTAATCTCATCCAGCACCGGATTCCTGATCTGCATTCCGCCAAGAAGCCTCACCAGCGTAGGCTGGAGATGGGCCAGAAGACCCTGTATGAACTCGTCGTCCTGTTTCAGAAGATATGCGTTTTCTCCGCCAAAAGCGTCGATCATCCGGTTTACCGTCTGCCGGATCTCCTGGCTGTCTATGGTCCTTCCCGCCGCGGCGTCCCACTCCACCTTTTCATGTTTGGAACCTCTGATATGAAGACAGATATAGGACAGCTCCACTTTGGGTATCTCAATCTCAAACTCCTTTTCCAGTTCAGACACAATGGCTTCTGCCAGACGATAGGCTCCGTCCTTTTTTTCCTTCTGCGGCGGTTCCTCTTCATCGATCACCTCGTTTTTCATAATGCGGTTCACCGCTATGGAAATATGGATCACAAGCCCCATATAGGAATTTTCTGTAAGCGTCTGTATCTGGGGATCGTCCACCCGCATAATGCAGTCGATCACACGCCTGACGATATCCTGGTTCAGAATGCGGCTTATACTTTCTCTTCCCAGAATATCATAGCTTCTCGCGATGCCTCCCTCATAGGCTTCTTTCATTGTCCTGGTATCGATATTTTCACTGATAAAAGCCCGGATAGCGCGGCGGTAATTTTCTTCTGTCCCCTCCACGCTGACTCCGCTTCCCGGTTTGCGGCTCACACGAAGGCCGTACCTTTTCAGCCACTTCTCCGCCTCGGCCAGATCCGCGCTGACAGTAGCTTCGCTGACTCCGAACTGGCTGCTGTAATAAAACAGTTTTTTAAGGCCTTTCTCTTTCAGAATTTCCAGTATCAGGCGCCTGCGCCGCTCCTCCCGGTTTCCGGCATCGTAATCTCCGCTTTCTGTAAGCGCCGCGGCAAGTTCCGCCCTGGCCCCGTCGTCTCCTGTCAGCCACACGCCCACTCCGGTGCGCGAATGAAAAGACACCCCGTATTTTTTCAGGCTTCTGTCCACATACCCCAGTTCCCGCTGAACAGTCCTCTTGCTTACCCCGACCTGTTCCGCGAGATTTTTTACGGAAATTTCTTTATTCTGTTCAAGCAGCACCTGCAGGATCTGTTTCATCCTTGGCGAAAATTCATTCATTCTTCCTCAGTCCTTCTCTTCTCCGGTATTATCGCGTTTCAAAAAGTTCCCCGCTCACCAGCGAAACCAGATTATCGTATTCCGCCGGATCCACAAAACTTTCCACCAGATAAAATTTTTCTTCCGGTATTCCATCAGGCAGAAGCCTGCGGATTTCCTTCTGACACACGATCAGATCCGTCTCATCCGGAAGCATATCTGACGCGCAGGCTTCCACCGTAATCTCCCCGGTTCCCCGCTGCCGCAGAAGCCTTCTCAGGATGGCTGCTCCCATAGCGCTGCTCCCCACGCCGGCGTCGCACACAAAAACAATTTTCTGTATGGGTTCTGTTTTTTTCAGTTCTGTTTTTTCCGGTTCCATAACTTTCCTCTTTTCTTCCAGGAGCGTATCTTTCGCTTCCGGGGATCTCTTTTTCAGGATCAGCAGACTTATGGCAAAAGAAACCGCCGCCGACAGCAGGATCCCGCCTGCCACTCCGGCCATATTCTCCCTGCCGGAAAGCAGCAGGATAAGAAAAACACTTCCGGGAGAAACCGCACCCTGCACTCCGGCGTTCCAGACTCCGAAACAGACCGTTCCCGCCGCACCGCCGGCGATCAGAGGGAACAGAAGACGAAGGTCTGACAACACATAGGGAAAGTATACTTCATGAAGACCGCCGGCCGTTTCCGCCACAGCCGCCGCAAGATACTCTCCCCGTTTTCTCTTTCCCGCCCATAAAAGCGCCAGAAGAACGCCAAGTCCGGGACCGGGATTGGCTTCCAGGAGAAACAGAACCGATTCTCCCGACTCCTGTACCTGATTCATCCCAAGAGGGATCAGGATCCCGTGATTGACAATATTATTCAGGAAGAACACTTTGGCAGGCTCCACGATCACACAGAGAAAAACAGTCAGCCCTCTTCCAGTCAGACAGTCAACGCCTGTGTAAAGGACGTCTCTCACACAGGAGAGCGCCGGGCCGAACAGACCGTATCCCACAAAAGCAGCCGCAAGGCCGGTAAAGGCAAGTCCCAGATTTCTCGCTAACATCTGAAAGCCGGGACTGACATTTCTCTCAAAAATTCTTTCTTCTTTTTTCCAAAGGATCCCTGCCAGCGTTCCCAATAACAGAGCTCCCAGGATTCCTCCGTCGTTTTCCCCGGCCAGAACGCCTGCGGCAGTCATCAGCCCCAGCGTCCCTCCTCCAGAACTGCCGGAGGAGCGTTTTCCCGCTTCATAGGCAAGCAGCGATGGAAGCAGATATTTGTAAGTCAACTGCGAAACGGCATACATCTCCTCATTGGGAATCCATCCCCGGCTCTGAAAAACCGAGGAAAGGATTCCAATAAAGATAAATATGCCGATATTGCTGATAATGATATCTGTATAAAATTTTCCGGTTTTGCGCAGCAGCTTCATAATATACCCTCGATCGCTTTTACTGAAAGTATATCATGGTCTTTTTTTACCGACAACCGGATTCTGTCACCGGTTCCTTTTTTTCAGTTCCTCAATAAGAAGATCATACTCCGGAGCCGCAAGGAAATTGGTGATCAGTATCCTTTCTGCATCGGGATTACTGAGCGCCGCTCTTTCTCCCAGCTCCTGATGGGTTACTACGATCTGCACATCGGCTGGGATAGAGGAAACCGGGGTATGGATCACTTCAATTCCCTCAATGCCGGCTGCCTGGATTTTTTTCTTCAGAACCGTCGCCCCCATGGCGCTGGAACCCATTCCCGCGTCGCAGGCGAAAGCGATCTTCCTGATCCTGCCCGTTTTAGCGCCGCCTGTGGGAACTTCCTTTGCCGAAGATTCCTCCTCAGACACGGCGGCTGTCTCCAATGCGGCGCCTTTTGCCTGCCTCTTCATGGCGTCTTTTTTCTGCTGTGCCTCTTCCAGGGTGGTATCCTTTCCCATAAATTTCAGAAGCGGCAGGGCGATCAGAAGAGACACCAGCGCAGAGGCTGCTACTCCAAGGATCAGTCCCACATAACTGTGTCTTTCCGCCATCATCAGAAGAGCGATGATACTTCCCGGCGAAGCGGCGGAAGTCAGACCCACGTCGAAAAGATCAAATACGAAAATCCCGCATGCGCCTCCTGCTATAGACGCCAGTATAAGGAAGGGATTCATCAGTATGTACGGGAAATAGATCTCATGGATTCCGCCGAGAAAATGGATGATCACAGCGCCCGGTGCGGAGCTCTTCGCGTTTCCTTTTCCCGCGATACAGTATGCAAGCAGCACGCCTAAGCCCGGACCTGGATTAGCTTCCAGAAGGAAAAAGACTGATTTTCCGAATTCCTCCACCTGCTGGATCCCCATGGGAGACAGAATCCCGTGATTGATCGCGTTGTTAAGAAACAGCACCTTGGCCGGTTCGATAAACACACTCGCCAGAGGAAGAAGGCCGTGATCCACAAAGAAACCGACTCCTGCTCTCATTATAGAATTCAGTCCGTCTACCAGAGGAGTCACGCCCACCATAGCCAGCAGCGCCAGAACCGCGCCAATGATCCCCAGAGAAAAATTATTTACCAGCATCTCAAACCCTGCAGGAATCCTGGATTCCGCCATTTTGTCAAATTTTTTAATGATCCAGGCGGACAGAGGCCCGATGATCATGGCGCCGATAAACATGGGGATATCCGATCCGACGATCACGCCCATTGTGGCGATGGCTCCAATCACGCCTCCTCTTTTTCCCGCGACCACTTCCCCGCCGGTATAGGCGATCAGAAGAGGAAGCAGCATGGAAGACATGGGATCTACCAGCCTGGCAAATTTTTCGTTTGGACACCATCCGCTTTCGATGAACAGCGCAGTAATAAGCCCCCAGGCAATAAACGCGCCGATATTGGGCATTACCATTCCGCTCAAAAATCTTCCGAAAAGCTGAACTTTTTCTTTCATTTTCACACCTCTTTTTCATAAGTTTACGCGCATCAGAGGTATGACCGGTCAATCACTCTTTTGTTTCTGCCTTTATTATACAGAGGCGGAATCCTGGTTTTCAAGGAATAGAAAAAGAGATTTGGCACTATAAGTTAATGCCAAATCTCCTTTATCACAAGCCCCGGAGAGTATCACCCCGCGGTTCCATAATCTTCTTTCAGCCTTTCCTGGCGGGCTTCCTCCAGCATCATATCTTTTACTTTCATCAGTCGGATCTGGGTGCTGCGCTCGTTCTCGTCCAGCTTCATGGTAATGTAGCGGATCTTCTCCTGAGCGTCAGGGATCATCACATATTCCAGGGCGTTTACTCTGCGGCGGGTCTTCTCGATCTCCGCCGCCATAAGCTGACAGGATTTCTCCACTTCGGCAAGCCGGAGCATGTCCGGAAGAAGTTCCTGAAGGGATTTTACCGCGTCGTCCAGATCCCCGGAGGTAAAAGCGAAACCGTAGGAATAGATATCGCCCTCGTCGGCGCTTCTGGTACTGGTGGTAAACACCGGGATCTCCACGCTCATAACGTTGCGCGTGTCCGCGTTAAGATAAACCTCCTGCTTCGGCGCCAGAAGAGCCGTGTTCAGCGTCTGGTCAAAAGAGCTTGCCCTGGCGAGGACAAAATTCTTGTTCACTGCTTCCAGACCTTCCTCCACCTTTTCCCGGAGCGCCTTGTTTTCTCTCACAAGTTCCAGAAACTGGCGCATCAGCTCGTCTCTTTTATCCTTCAGAAGTTTATGGCCTCTGGTGGCTGTGGCAAGTTTTTTCTTCTGCCTCGTAAGTTCCATACGGGTAGGGTTCACCTGTGTGGATGCCATTTCCTCACCCCTCCCTTATTTTCCATAATACTGATCCAGGTATTTATTGTCGATACGTTTCAGCTCGGATCTGGGCAGGATGGAAAGGAGCTTCCATCCGATATCCAGAGTCTCTTCGATATCCCTGTCCGTATCATATCCCTGGGACACATATTTCTGTTCAAACTCATCGGCAAACTTCGCGTACAGTTTGTCCATATCCGTAAGAGCCGCCTCACCCAGCACCACCATCAGCTCCTTGGCCTCCTTGCCTCTGGCGTAAGCGGCAAAAAGCTGGTTCATGGTATTGGAATGATCCGCCCTCGTCTTGCCCTCGCCGATTCCCTTGTCTTTCAGACGGGACAGGCTGGGAAGAACGTCGATGGGAGGCATGACTCCTTTCCGGTAGAGATCGCGGCTTAAGATGATCTGCCCTTCTGTGATATATCCCGTAAGGTCCGGGATCGGATGCGTCTTGTCATCCTCCGGCATGGTCAGGATGGGGATCATGGTGATGGATCCTTTCTTTCCTTTCTGCCTGCCGGCTCTCTCATAGATGGTGGCAAGATTCGTGTACATATATCCGGGATAGCCTCTTCGTCCCGGCACCTCCTTGCGGGCGGCGGAAACCTCACGGAGCGCGTCCGCATAGTTGGTGATATCCGTCAGGATCACCAGCACGTGCATATCCTTCTCAAAAGCCAGATACTCCGCGGCGGTCAGCGCCATGCGGGGCGTGGCGATACGCTCTACCGCCGGATCGTTGGCAAGGTTGACAAACATTACCGTCCTGTCAATGGCGCCCGTATCTTTGAAACTCTGGACAAAGAAGTTGGATTCCTCGAAGGTGATTCCCATGGCGGCAAACACTACGGCGAAAGGTTCCGAGGTCCCTCTCACCTTCGCCTGGCGAGCGATCTGCGCCGCAAGCTGGGCGTGGGGCAGTCCGCTGGCGGAAAAAATGGGAAGCTTCTGTCCCCTGACAAGGGTGTTCAGGCCGTCGATGGCGGAAATTCCCGTCTGGATAAATTCCTGGGGATAATTCCTTGCCGCCGGATTCATGGGAAGCCCGTTGATATCCATTCTGGCGTCAGGAAGGATCTCAGGACCGCCGTCCACCGGGCGGCCCAGCCCGTCGAAAACTCTTCCCAGCATATCCTCCGACACGCCCAGTTCCATGCTCCTTCCCAGGAACCGCACCTTGCTGTTGGAAAGATTAATGCCTGTGGAGCTCTCGAAAAGCTGCACCATGGCCGTGTCTCCATTGATCTCCAGAACCTGGCACCTTCTTGTCTCTCCGTTGGCAAGCTCTATTTCCCCAAGCTCGTCATAGGTGACGTTTTCCACTCCTTTTACAAGCATCAGAGGGCCTGCTACTTCCTGGATCGTTCTGTATTCCCTGGACATCTTATCTTCCCTCCTTCGCTTCCAGACCCGCAAGCTCCGCGGCAAGTTCTTTTACCACCTGCTCATAGACTTCACGGATCCTATCTGTCTCTGTATATTTATATCGTCCGATACTTTCACGGACTTTCAGGTTTACCAGATCTTCAATACCGACGCCTTTTTCCAGAGCGTCCGCGCACTGATCGTAATAGGCGATCACAAGGCGCATCATCAGATACTGTTTTTCCAGAGGCGTATAGGTATCGATCTCGTGGAAAGAATTCTGATGAAGGAAGTCCTCTCTTATGGATCTCGCGGCCTCCAGTTTCAGCCGGTCAGGGGCGGACAGCGC
>DWXL01000249.1 GCA_019119235.1 Candidatus Blautia excrementigallinarum
TACGGTGTGCCGTCAGGAAGCGCGATCCCGGCCTTTGTGATCTGATTATTGTCAAAAATAAGCGCGTCTCTGTCGAACATGTGAGGATCGATCCTGCAGGCGCCGTTTTCCAGAGGCAGAGTGCGGGTCTGGTCCGGAAGGGCCGTTCCGGTGGAGAGATCCAGAAGACAGTAAGTAAGCTGCTGCTGGCCGCTGAAAGTAAGGAAATACTGATCGCGGCTGGTGTCCGGAAGTACAGGTACACGAAAAGCCGGATGTCCTCCGATAGTAAAAAACATGGTTTCTGTATCCTTGTTGATCACTTTCCAGGAAACAGAAATATCCTTTCCGTGGAGTTTATGGGTGATATAGAGTTCAAATGTGAAAGGATAGAACTCTCTGGTAGCGTCAGAAGAAGTCAGGAAATGGGTGACAGAGACGTTGGATTTTTCTGTGCAGACGAAATCCATATCCCGCGCGAAACCATGCTGTCCGCAGCTGTATGTCTGCCCGCCGATCAGGCACTGATCCTGATAATATCTTCCCACATTGGGGAAAAGCACGGGCGCATGGCGCTTCCAGTGGGCGGGATCCGCGTTCCAGAGAACCTGACGGTCCCTTTCTTTGTCGTAGATCTCTGACAGCTCTGCTCCGTGATCGTCGATCTTTATGCGGAGCGCCTCGTTTTCCAGTGTGTGAACCATATGCATACCTCCTGGTGATTTATTCCCGGCCGGTGGGATACCGCCGGTTATTCTTCGTTTTTATCCTTTGTTTCCGGAACTTCCACAATGGCCTCCACGATCTTGTGTCTCGCCACGGATTTGACGTGGATGATCATGCCGCTGCTCTCGCAGGTGAACTGGCTTCCGTCCTCGGGGATGCAGTCGATAATGCTGTAGATGAAACCGTTGAAGGTATCGTAGTCTCCCTCGGGAAGTGTGACGTGAAGGGCTTCCGCCACGTCGTCCAGTTCCACGTCGCCCCGAACCAGCCAGGATGTGGCGGAAAGTTTCTGGATCTTCTCCGGATTTTCTTCGTTTTCTTCATAGATATCGCCCACCAGTTCCTCCAGAAGATCGTGGAGAGTGGCGATACCGGCCATTTCACCGTATTCGTTGAGAAGGACGGCGAAATAATTCCGGGTCTGTTTCATATGGTCGAACAGTTTGGCCGCCTTCATGCTCTCAGGAATGAAGTGGGCCGGTTTTACCGCTTTGGCGAGGACGTTCTCTCTGGAGAAATCGTCCAGACGGAAATAATCCTTGGTATCCAGGATTCCGATGATATTGTCTTTGGTCTCCTGACATACCGGATAGTAGCTGTGGCGGTTGCGGTAAATGGTTTCTTTCCATTCGTCCATGGAATCTTCGGTATCCAGAACGATCACGTCCGTACGGTGAGTGCAGACCTGTTCCGTGGAGATATCGTGGAACTCAAAAATATTCTGGATGAACTCGTTTTCCTGTGTGTCGATGACTCCCTGGGCGTTTCCTTCCATGAGCATCATCTGGATCTCTTCCTTGGTCACCTGGTCGTCGTTCTCAGCCGGATTGATGCCGATCAGTCTGAGGATCAGGTTTGTAGATACCGTCAGCAGGGACACCAGGGGAGAGAAGATCTTGGCAACTCCGTAAAGGGTGGGAGCCAGACCAAGGGAAAGAGACTCTGAATTCTTCATGGCGATCCGTTTCGGCACCAGCTCGCCGAAGACGATACTGATATAGGAAAGGATCACTGTGATCAGTACCATGGCGATGGAATTCAGTGTCTTAACCGGTACGGGAACCCCTGCGGAGACAAGGGCGTCCACAATGATCCCGGCGAAGTTGTCGGAAGCGAACGCACTGTTCAGGAATCCCGACAGGGTGATGGCAACCTGGATGGTGGCCAGGAAACGGGCCGGCTGTTCGGTAAGGACGGACAGTTTCTTAGCCCTCTTGTTGCCGTCGTCCACGAGACATTTCAGTTTCGTCTCATTCATGGAGATCACTGCGATCTCGGCGCTTGCGAAGATCGCGTTCAAAAATGTAAAAACAATAATTAAGATAATTGAGCCTAACATGGTTTTGTTTCTTAAAATCCTCCTGTTTTCCGTAGTAATATTATTTGCAAAAAAACACAAAAAGGTATAGCCTGTAAGCCGCGCTCACAAGCTATACCTCTATATATTCATGATTTTTATGCGGGAATCAGTAGTATGGCATTCGTCAGATGAATCTTCCACGCAAATCTCACATCCTTTCTCTTATCGTAGAAAGATATCATATTTTCATAAAAATGTCAACATTTTCGGCGAAGAACCGGCTGTGGACAGGGTGGAAGGGAGCGGATACAGGCAATCTGAAAAATCTTGACATTTTGTCATTTCATGATAAACTTTTAGATGAAATCAGTAATACAAAGGGGTGCTGGGGCAAGCCCGGCTGAGATGGATACCGTGTTCGTATCGGACCCGTTGACCTGACCTGGATAATGCCAGCGTAGGGAATATAAAGGATCGTCACGTCTGGCCGAAGATTGACTCCCGCAG
>DWXL01000250.1 GCA_019119235.1 Candidatus Blautia excrementigallinarum
TTTTTCTTCATGATAAATAGTCTCCTCTTCTTATATTTCTTTATTCAGTTGTTTTCCTCATTGACAAGTGCTATTTTATGATCGGAACGTAAAATTCAAAATCCCGCTCCTGTAAAATCTTTGTAAAAAAACGTGCGCACAAAAAAAGATCCGCCCTTTCTCTTTAAGGATCAGGCAGATCTTTTTTCGTTTCTGTATTATGTCGTATACGGCGTGGAATCCCGCAGACGCCGCGCATTCCTTTAAAAACTATATTTCAGTATCTGGCAGTTCTTTATTCCAAAAGACGCGTATTCTTCGTTGGTCATCTCGTGAAAATATGAATTTACCACCCGGGCTATCCCGTTATGCGCTACGAGAATATATGTCCTTTCCTCTTTGTCATCCCTTATCTCATCCAGCAGGTTATAGATTCTCTGGGCCAGGCGGAACATGGACTCCCCGCCCTCATATCCGGATATGAACTGCCTTTTGGCATCCTGAAATTCTTTTCCGTTTCTGGGGGTGGATTCATATTTCCCGAAGTTCTGCTCCTTCAGCCTCGGTTCCACTCTGGCCGGGATCCCTGTAATTTCCGATATATGTCTGGCTGTATCCGCCGCCCGGATCAGAGGCGAATACAAAATCACGTCCGCCTTAACCCCCTGGCGGCGGATCTCCTCACCCAGTTCTTCCGCCTGGCGGTGTCCTTCTTCCGTCAGCGCGATATCCGTGGCTCCGCAGATCTTGTTTTCCACATTCCAGATAGTCTGTCCGTGACGGACAAAATATAGATTTCTCATTGTACTCTCCCGTTAATCATAAATATTATTTAATGAGCAATATAATACAGGTATTTTCAAAAGTCAACAAAAAAGGCCTTCTGATTATTCAGAAGACCCTTTTTCGTCTTTACAATCCTTTAAACGAGAAGCTGAACATCATTTCTTTATCTGCGTTTAACAGATATTCCGGATGGGTGCATGCGCCCCAGGCATCATCTCCCGCCGCTCCCATCTGCGCTTTTGCGGCACGGATCACAGTATAATGTATCCGGGGCAGTTCATAGGGATGCATTGCGTTTTCCATCTCATGGGGCGTGTAGGGAAGAGCGGAAAACATCATAGGCCCGCTGGCTTTATCCATTTCAAATAACATTCCTCTGCCCTTCCGGTCTGTGACCTTCGCCCAGCGTACCTCTTCTTTTGCTCCACATTCCTGAGGAACAACATATCTCTCCACACTCTCCGAAACAGTACTCCTGTAAATTCCCAGCTTTGCGCCTTTCTTTCGGTCGGCATAAGTGGATTCAGCGCCAAGTCCATACCATTCAATATTGCTGTAATCTGCGTTCAGCTTAAACATAACTCCGAATTCCGGCATATCTCCCAGTTCTTTTACAGGATCATATTTCAGAGTGGTCCTGATTTTTCCATCTCCGGTCACCTCATAGGACAGACGGCAAAACGCCGCAGGATTGGTGGGCATGATATAGGTAAACGTGATTTTTACAGTCTCTTCTCCTTCTTCAACTTCGGGCAGCAGCAATGTATCGTAGGTTCCTTTTCTGAAATCCTTATGGTTCAGATACATACTGGCAATTTTCCACTGACTATAACGCATAGGCATCAGATTGCCGCAGTCATTATCTGTCGGCGCTCTCCAGAAATTCGGCCGCGGAATTGCTTCGATCATTTCTCTCCCGCCATATTTGTAAGACGCCAGCCCTCCGTTCAGATAAGAAAAAACCGCTTCAAACTCATCTCCCCTGACGCCGAGATTATGGTAGTTTCTGATCACCCTGATTTTCTTTTGCGCAGCCGGCTTATCCTCTTTTTCCACAGAGTATACATATTGTCCGAAAGCAATCTCATATCCGGCTTCCGCCCATATGGTTTCTTCTTTCAGATGGAAAAACACGGTTACCGTATACTCTCCGGGAAGCGTTTCTTTTTCGAAAGGCAGACGGTAGGTTTTTTCACCGAGAGGCTCTACAGATGTTTCCAGAGTTCCTTTTCGGATCTCCCGTCCGTCCCTGGCAACTGTTACTTTACAGATGTAACTGTCCGTGTTTATAAAAAGATTCTTATTCTTTATTATCACAGAAGTCGCATTCGGCTCCGCTTTTATTCCCTGATAATTATATTTAACTTCCTGCATTTTGGGGGATTCGGATCTGTCGCCTCCGTATACGATACCGTTGGCGCAGAAATTATAGTCCGTGGGACGTTCTCCGAAATCTCCTCCGTATGCCTGAAACTCCCTGCCGTAACGGTCTTTTTTATAAATCGTCTGGTCTATATAATCCCAGATAAAACCGCCCTGATATTTTGGCTCCGTATCAGCCAGATCCGTATACTTGTGCATGGCTCCGCAGGAATTTCCCATGGCATGGGCGTACTCGCAGCAGATAAACGGCTTACTGTCGTCCTTTGCCAGAAATTCTCTGATCTTTTCTACGGGAGTATACATCTGGCTTTCTATATCGCTCGTTTCATTGTATGTCCTGTCGCGGAATACGCCCTCGTAATGCACAAGCCTGGAAGGATCCGCTTTCCGCAGGAACTGAGACATCTCAAAGATATCCTTCCCTCCAAAGGATTCGTTTCCACAGGACCAGATCAGTATGGATGGATGGTTTTTGTCTCTCTGATACATGGAATTCGTCCGGTCCAGCATCATATTGAGCCATTCCGGTTTATTGTAGGGAACCACAAAAGACTCGTCCAGAGGTTTCCCCATATTGTCCCAGGATCCATGCGACTCCAGATTCACTTCATCGATCAGATAAAGCCCGTATTCATCGCAAAGCCGGTAAAGCATGGAACTGTTGGGATAATGACAGGTACGGATCGCGTTGATGTTATTCCGTTTCATTGTCGACAGATCCTGTCGCAGCTCCTCTTCTGAAACGTTCCTTCCTGTAACGGAACTGAATTCGTGCCGGTTCACACCTTTAAAGACAATCCGCTTTCCGTTCAGCGTCATGATCCCGTTTTTCATCTCAAATCTGCGGAATCCGACTTTCTCAGGGATCACTTCCTGAAGGCTGCCTTCGTTATCGTAAACTTCTATAACAAGATCATAAAGCCAGGGAGTTTCCGCGCTCCACAGCCGGGGGTGTCTGACGCTCATGGATATTTTTCCATTCGTATCCGCCAGACATTCCGTCTCCCGGAAAATCTCCCCATATCCGGACAGGACTGCGCGGATCCGGCCTGCGCCCCATAGATTCATCTTTACCTCAAGTTCCCCGCTGTCCAGAGATTCATCGGGAGTTGCGCGAATTTCCAGGTCCCTCACATGCACCTCCGGAACAGTGTACAGATAAACATCTCTGTAAATGCCGGAGAAACGGTAAAAATCCTGATCCTCGCACCAGCTTCCGGAAGTCCATTTGAAGACCTGCACCGCCAGTTTGTTCTCCCCCTCTTTCACATAATCTGTCAGTTCAAACTCCGACGGGGTGAAAGAGTCCTCACTATAGCCTGCAAAATGACCGTTCAGCCATAACGCCAGCCCGCTCTCCGCGCCCTGGAAGGAAATAAAGATACGTTTTCCCTGCATATTTTCCGGGATATCAAAATATTTCACATAGCTTGCGACAGGATTGAAATGCTGGGGAATCTCTCCCGGGCCTATATCCTCATGGCCTTCCCACGGGTACTGCACGTTGGCATACTGAGGCGCGTCATACCCCTCCATCTGGATATGGGCGGGGACATAGATATCTTCCCAGGCTTTACAGCAGTAATCTTCTTTTTCAAATCCTTTTACCGTCGCCTCGTAATTCCGGGCATAATGAAATTTCCACAATCCGTTCAGACTTTTGCAAAAAGAGCTTTCCCCCTCCTCCATTTCCTGTACGGAGGCATAATATCTGTGATCCGAATGGGCCATCAGTCTTTTATCGCAAAAATATTCCGGATCCTTTACAAGCGCGTAATCAAAAAAGTCCATCTGCTTTCCTCCTTGTTTTATTTCACCGCTCCGGTGATTCCTTCCGCAAATTGTTTCTGCAGTACAAAAAATACGATCATGGTAGGAATCGAACAGAACAGTACTCCGCACATCAGCATACCGTAATCTGTCATATGCCCTGTAATAAGATTTCCCACGAGCATCGGCATCGTGATCGCCTGGTTGTCTGTCATGATTACTTTTGGCCAGAGATATGCGTTCCATGCATTCATAAATGTGATAACGGCTGCTGCCGCATAGCCGAAGTTCGGAACATTTACAAAGCCTCCTCTCCCCGACAATTACAGAAAAACCCCGGAAGCCTTACGGCTCCGGGGCAATCTTATGCTTGGACATTGTGTACCTGTTGGTACTATTTTGTTTATTCGATAACGGAAGCAACACGGCCTGATCCTACAGTACGTCCGCCTTCACGGATAGCGAAGGTAAGACCCTGGCTCATAGCGATCGGGTGGATCAGTTCGATTGTCATCTCGATGTTATCTCCAGGCATGCACATTTCTGTTCCTTCCGGAAGAGTGATCACACCTGTAACGTCTGTTGTTCTGAAGTAGAACTGCGGACGATAGTTGTTGAAGAACGGTGTATGACGGCCACCCTCGTCCTTTGTCAGAACGTATACCTGAGCGGT
>DWXL01000251.1 GCA_019119235.1 Candidatus Blautia excrementigallinarum
GCGTTTCCATGCGCCTGGGGAAAATGTACATTCTGTGACTATATAGAGGATAACGGGAAAGATGAAACGGAGCTTGTCTGTCAGAACAGAGAGGTTCTGAAAGAGATCACAGGGGAATTCGGCGTTCTGGAAGTGATCAATTCCGGAAGCTGCTTTGAGCTGCCGAAAGAAACCCTGAAAGATATCCGCAAAATTGTGGAAGAGAAGGGAATCCGGCGGCTGATCTTTGAGAGCCACTGGATCTACCGGAAACGTCTGCAGGAAATGCGGGACTTTTTTGGCATTCCGGTGACTTATAAGATTGGTATCGAGACTTTTGACCATGATTTCCGGGAAAATGTTCTGAATAAACACGCGGATTTTCAGTCGCCGGAGGAGGTGGCCGCTCTTTTTGACTCCATCTGCCTGATGGTGGGGGTCCAGGGACAGACAAAAGAGATGATCCGCAACGATATCTCTGTTCTGAAAAAATATTTTAACCATGGCACGGTAAATGTATACAACAATAATTCCACTCCTGTAAAACGGGATGAAGAGCTGGTGCGCTGGTTCATGGAAGAATACCGGTGGCTCCTGGATGATCCCGACGTGGAGGTCCTCTATGAGATCACAGATTTCGGCGTGGGATGATGAGCCTGCCGGTACTGGCGGGGAGTCTGTCCGGTGAATTTGCGGAACTGGCGGATGAAGTAGCTGACGTTTTCAAATCCGCAGTCCAGACTGATCTCCAGGATACTCCGGGTGGTTTCCAGGAGAGCTTCTCTTGCTTTGTCGATACGGTACCGGATGAGATAATGAACGGGAGATACCCCGGCGATCTCTCTGAAAAAATGACAGAGATACTGAGGGTTTACCTGTACCTCTGAAGCCAGATCTTCCAGAGTGATCCTGTTCATATAGTTTTTTTCAAAATAAGATACGATTTTTTTGTAACGGCTGATCCGTTCTTTGCCTGCCGCGCTGAGAAGATCCTCTGCGGCGGGCATTTTTTTGTGTATGCAAAGTTCATAAAACATTTCCAGTATAAGAAGTTTGACCCGGAAATACCATCCGTCCTCACCTGCCTCTGCCAGAGCGGCCGCCCGGTCGAAGAGCTCTGCGATCGCAGGATACAGAGGATCTTCCGGCGTGAGGAGCCGGGGAAGGGAGGAAGCGTGGGAAAGAAAAGGGGCGGCGTACTGTTCCTGGAATTCATCGGGATAAGAGAATTCCAGAATGTGAGGGTGAAAGATAACGGCGTCATGAACCGTGACGGGTTCCAGTCCTTCCAGGCGGTGCAGTTCCTCGCTGTTGATGAAGCAGATATCCCCCGCATGAAGGGTATATGTTTCCAGATTGATTTCCACTGTGAAGGTTCCCTTTGTGATCTTCAGGATCTCCACAGGATAATGCCAGTGCCGTTCCACGAAAAAATGATCGGGATAAAAGGTCCCCGCGCCGGTGGTGAAATGTATGGCCGTAACCGGCTGGCCGCTGGTGCCGTGCTGTGTGTTTTCCTTCAGGGACTGCTTTTCGTTCATAACGCACCTCCTCAATATTGTGTTATTATTTTAATGGATAATGCAAGAACAGGCAAGATAAATTTCATATAATGACAACAGAGTGTTATAAAGAATGCGGGACACGCAGAAATAATATCAAGTTTGTCAGGAGGTTTTATCATGATCCGGAAATATGTATTTGGTCATCCTTTTGAGACAGAGGCTGTTGTGGAGGAAATCGCTCCGTCAGAGGGAGTTCCGGCTTACGGGGAAATCAAAACGGACGGGGAATTTGTTTTCAGTTATAAAATGGATGCGGACGATATCGTCTACGGTCTGGGAGAGTCCAACAGAGGGATCAATAAAAGAGGATACCGTTACGTCAGCAACTGTACTGACGAACCCAACCACACAGAGAGCAAATACTCTCTTTACGGGGCTCATAATTTTATCATTATCTTTGGAAAAGAGACTTTCGGCCTGTTTCTGGATTATCCGGGAATCATGGAGTTTGATATCGGCTATACCAGACAGGATGAACTGAAAGTCCGCTGCGGGGACGCGGATCTGGATTTCTATGTGATAGACGGGGAGAGCCCTTATGATATCGTGAAGCAGTTCCGGAAGATCATCGGCGTAAGCTATATCCCGCCGAAATTCGCTTTCGGTTTCGGACAGAGCCGCTGGGGTTACAAAACTGCGGATGATTTCCGGAATGTGGTAAAGGAATACCGGGACAATCACATTCCCATGGACATGCTCTATATGGATATCGACTACATGGACCACTATATGGATTTTACGGTGAATGAGGAAGAATTCCCGGACTTCAAAGCCTTTGTGGATGAAATGAAAGCTCAGAAGATACACCTTGTTCCCATTATCGACGCGGGAGTGAAGGTGGAAGACGGGTATGACGTTTATGAAGAGGGAAAGGAAAAGGGCTATTTCTGCAAAAGAGAAGACGGAAGCGATTTTGTCGCGGAAGTATGGCCGGGCTGGACACATTTTCCGGATATGCTGAACCCCGACGCCAGAGAATGGTTCGGTGAAAAATATAAGAGACTCACGGATCAGGGGATTGACGGATTCTGGAACGACATGAATGAACCTGCCATCTTTTCCACTCCGGAAGGGGTAGCCCGCCTGAAGGAATATCTGAAGGAATTTATGGAGGAGACAGAGGAAGCGCCCGGATTCCGGCTCGGAGATATGGTACGTTCCCTTGCCAACAGTCCAAAGGACTACAGGAACTTTTATCACAACGTGGGCGGCCGACTGGTACGCCATGACAAAGTGCATAACCTCTATGGGTTCAACATGACCAGAGCTGCGGGAGAAGCATTCCAAAAGATCGCGCCGGGTAAGAGAATCCTGATGTTTTCCCGTTCTTCCTACATCGGAATGCACCGCTACGGAGGAATCTGGATGGGAGACAATCATTCCTGGTGGTCCCACATCCTTCTGAACCTGAAGATGCTTCCTTCCCTGAATATGTGCGGTTTCCTGTATACAGGAGCGGATCTGGGAGGATTCAACGGAGATACGACCAGAGAACTTCTTCTCCGCTGGCTGGCTCTGGGAGTATTTACACCGCTGATGAGAAATCACGCTGCCCTTGGCACGAGAGAGCAGGAGTGTTTCCGCTTTGAACATGTGGAGGATTTCCGCCATGTGATCGGCGTCCGCTACCGCCTGCTTCCCTATCTGTACAGTGAATATATGAAGGCGGCGCTTGGAAACGACATGCTCTTCAAACCTCTGGCATTTGAGTTCCCGGAGGATAAAATGGCCCTGCAGGTGGAAGACCAGCTCCTTCTCGGCAACGAGATCATGATCGCCCCTGTTTATACCCAGAACGCGAAAGGCCGCTACGTATATCTTCCTGAGGAGATGAAACTGATAAAATTCCTTCCCGATGGAAGTATTTATGAGGAGACACTGGAAAAAGGCCATCACTATGTGGAAATCGCGCTGAACGAAGTCGTCCTGTTCATCCGCAGGGGGAAAAAGATCCCGGTTGCAGAGCCGGCTGAGTGCGTGGAAGATATCAGGACAGATACAATAGAAATGCTGGGGTATCCGGAGGGCGAGTATAAGCTCTATGACGACGACGGCGTGAGCACGGTTACAGAACCGGCGGAGAAGTTCTGAAATTAAGATATGACCACACAGACAGAAAGCTGAAGATGAAAGAATAAAAAAGGAGGAAATCCTGAAAGTCATCATGTGACGGCAGGGCTTTCCTCCTTTTTTTATATTTTATTTCAGATCTGCTGCTGGTAGGTGCTTAAAAAGTCGCCGATCTTCGTAGCGGCTTTCTCCAGGATCTCTATACGGGGCAGGTAGACAACGCGGAAGTGATCCGGCTGTTTCCAGTTAAATCCGCCGCCGTGGATGATGAGGATTTTCTTTTCTCTGAGAAGATCCAGGGCAAACTGTTCGTCATTTACGAT